>CAYYGY010000009.1:4644-12105 GCA_964471735.1 uncultured Eubacteriales bacterium | reverse complement strand
CGGCAATATAGTTTATACTCTCAAGCAGTGTTCCAGTAGTATAATCCATATTAAAGAGGTAAAACGGCGAGCCTGAAAGCTCTTGCTCATTATCGAACTGTGCGCTGTCAGCCCTGCTTGGTGCAACGGCATTTTCAGGTATAAACCAGTCCCTTCCAACCTTATGCGCACCCTTGATTTTACCTTCTTTTGCCCACTTCTGCACAGCTCTGGCAGTAACTCCCATGCGTTTAGCAAAGTCACTAACTGTCTGGTATCTCACGACTCTCACCTAATATCCTATACAAGATCCTTTATATATATTAATCCTTACACTGGTATTGTAACATATTTTTTACAGATTTCTACACTTTTTAAGGCTTAATTAAAAAAGCACTTTACGCAATAACGAAAGTGCCACAGTGGGTTAAATAATCACTCGCCGCAAATCAAGCACAAGTGCGGCACCTTCCTTACGGAGAGTGCCGCCAACGCCCACCTTTTTTCGGTAAGTATGTTTATTCTGCCTTGTTTTTGATTCCAAACACAAGCTTAAGTATGCCTCTTAAAAAGCGAGGGCTTTTTACTACAACCACTTTCAAAATTATCACACACCGTTCAGCGTCGGATTCTGATACAGCAGAGGATGAACAGGCAGGAAACGAGCACTATCACCAGCACAACGGGCGGAAAAATATATGATATTATGAGTCCCAATCCAAATGCGGTAAACACCGCACACGGCGAGATACATCTGTGTCGTCCCATTTTGCTCACCCCACCGCAATATCAGTTGTTACATTATACGCGGGTAGGTTCGATTTTGTTAATCAGACGACAGCACTATTGCTACTGTTCCGCTATTGACAGTGACGCAAGCGAACGGCTCAACAATTTCATTGCTGACCCCTATTGGGAAATCAGAGGTCAAATTTGCGTTTTTGAGTGGGTATTTGACGCCGCTGATACTTACCCCCTCTGCCACGCTGCAAAAAGGCAACACAGACAGATAGCCAGCCTGTTTAGCGATACGTTTAGTGCTGTTTTTGAGTAAAAAGATTTTGTTGTGCTCATCTGTGATGCAGGCATCGACACCGTTTTCACGCAGATAGTCAAGCACAAAAAGATTGGCGTAGGTGTGGTCAAACCGCGTTCCTGTACAGCACAAAAGCACCGCCTCGGTTGCGCGGTTATCGACAGCGATTCTGGCAGCGCTCATAGTGTCGGTGTCATCCTTTTCGGTCGGCAGGGTCACAAGTCGCTTATAATTGCCTCGCTTTGCGCCTGAGTCGAAATCACCTACAGCCACATCGGCTGTTATTGAGGCTAAGGAAGCATACTCAAGACCCAAATCGGCACAGATAACAAAATCGCAATCACTTACAGCGGAGCGCAGAAAGTTAACGTCGGGCGACGTTCCGCCTGCAATTATTGCACATTTCACCGTGACCTGACCTCCCAGCTGTTACGCATAGATGCTTCTTTATAAAGCTCGCAATAACTTTCGTGCCTCGACCGGTTTATTCTGCCGCTGTTTACGGCATCAATTACGGCACAGCCCTTTTCACAGGTATGAGAGCACGAGGTAAACCTACAGTTACCTAGGCAGTCACCGAACTCTTTAAAAAGCGGCGCGATATTTTCCTTGAGCATAGGCTCGCATTCTACGGTCGAAAAACCGGGTGTATCTGCAATAAGGCAACCGTTACCGATATCAAACAGTTCAACGTGTCGGGTTGTGTGCCGTCCTCTGCCGAGGCGGTCGCTGATTTCCCCTGTTTTGAGGTTTAGCCTCGGCAACAAGGTGTTCAGCAGGCTGGATTTTCCCACACCTGAGTTGCCTGTAAAAACGCTTATTCCCGTTTTTATACTTTGGCGAAGGCGGTATATCCCCTCTCCGGTTTTGCACGATATTATGTAAACCTCGTAGCCTGCAGAAACATAGATCTCATTTATATCGTCAAAGTTACCCTCGTCGCATTTATTGAGCACGATTATCGGCTCTATTCCCTGTTTTTCACAGGTGCATATCTGCTTATCTATAAGCAGAGTGTTGGGTGCGGGATTTTCAAACGACGAGATTATATAGAGCCTGTCAACATTTGCCACAGGCGGCCGAAGCAGGAAATTGCGGCGGTCGATTATCTCGTCAACGCACGACAGTCCGTCATCGACCGAAATTTTTACCCTATCACCGACAAGCGGAGTCACGCCGTTTTTACGCATGACTCCTCTTGCTCTGCAATCTATTATTTTGTCCTCTGTTCTGACATAGTAAAATCCGGACAGCGATTTTACTATCAATCCCTCTTGCGTCATATTCATTATTCTGTTATAGAGGACAGATTCTTCTGGTCAACGCACTTGACGCTGACATTATTGTTGCTGACACTGTATTCCCATGTTTGATAAATATTGTCGTCGATGTAGACCTTTATCGTACCCATAGTATTAGTGACTTCAAAGGTGAACTCGTAATTGTCCTTCAGATCCTTTTTAGACTTGCTCTGCGAGCCGCAGACTGCCTTGACTGTATAGGTGTCAGTGTAATAATCCGTAGGCCGTGACACGTTTATAGTGACGCTGTAAGTCTTAACTGCGGTGGGTGCGTTACCGGTACTTACAGTTATCTCAATGGTTGAGCCGTACACTACCTTGTCGCCCTCGTTGACTATCTCTCCATTGCAACGTGCAGACAAGACGATACCTTTAGCAACGGTGCTGTCGCTCTCGGTGACTTTTACACGCAAGCCGGCTGCCTCGATACGTTTTGTCGCAGCATTCTGCGATTTACCGACAACGCTGGGCATTTCAACCATATTGGGTTCAGGGCCTTTGCTTAAATAAATCGTAACCTGTGTGGTTTCGTCAATTTCACCGTTGCCGGCAGGGTCAGTCTTGATAACCTCTCCGGAAGCTATTGAGTTATGATACTCATACTCAATTATAATCTCCTTTTGCAGATTATACTGCTGAAGCGCTGCCTGAGCTGCCTCCAAGGTGTAACCCTGAAGGTCGGGCATATAGACAGCTTCCTTACCCTTGCTTACGATAACTTTGACGGTAGAGCCGGTCTTGAGGTGTTTATCTGCGGCAGGCGACTGGCTGATGATCTGGCCGTAGGAAAACTCCTCGGAGTACTGCCATTCCTCAACGACGATATTTATTGATGAGTTTTTCTCCTGCGCCTCTTTGTAATCGAGCCCCTCAAGGTTGGGGCATCTTACCGAACCTGTAGTTCCGGTATCGAAATACTGAATCAAGAACCACGCACCGAAAGCAATCAAGGTTACGACCATTACCGATGCGATAGCCGCCAACACAGGTATCAGGGAAGATTTGCTTTCCTCCTTCTCCTGCTTGTTTATTATCTCGTATTTAGGTTTATCATCGCTTTTTTCGGTTGCATACAGGCCGTCGATCTTTTCGGCCGCCGCGTCTTTGCTCATTCGCTTATCGCTGCCGATGGCGCCTATATATCTCGTAGGACTGTTGTCTACAGAATAGCTTTCGTCATAGAAAAATTTTGCGGCAGGGTCGCGCTTTATCTCTTCCAAATCACGAAGCATCTCGGCATCTGAGTGATAGCGTCTGTTCGGGTTTTTCTGCATCGCTCTCATTACTATCTGCTCAAGTCCTGCGGGTATTGAATTATTCAGCTCGCTTGGTGCCTTTGGCTCATTCTGCATATGCTTTAAGGCTACACTTACAGCACTGTCGCCGTCAAACGGAAGCTGGCCTGTAAGCATCTCATAAAGCATAACGCCGACCGAATAAAGGTCTGCTTTTTCGTCAATAACGTCGCCCCTCGCCTGCTCAGGGCTGATGTAATGGACAGAGCCTATCGCCTTATCGGTGAGAGTTCTCTGCTCGCTGCGGGCAAATCTCGCTATACCGAAGTCTGTAACCTTTATCGTTCCGTCGCGAAGAAGCATTATGTTCTGCGGTTTTACGTCGCGATGGACTATGCCCTTATCGTGTGCGTGCTGCAAGGCGTGAAGGGTTTGAACAGTGAAATAAAGCGCATTCTTCCAAGGCAGTGCACCTGTACGCTGGATATACTCCTTCAAGGTTATTCCGTCGATATATTCCATTACTATATACTGGAAGTTATCACCGAAGCTGACGTCAATGACCTTAACTATGTTCGGGTGGGACAACACCGCGATAGCCTTTGACTCATTTCTGAAACGGTTTAAGAATTCACTGTTACGGACAAATTCTTCTTTTAGTATTTTTATCGCTACGATTCTGTCATCAATGCAGTCATACGCTTTATAAACAACTGCCATTCCGCCTACGCCTATTATTTCGCGTATCTCATAACGTGTATCAAGACGTTTACCGATAAATTTATCCATTATCTGAATTCTCCTTTCTACAATGATAGAATTACAACAGTTATATTATCAGGGCCGCCGTTGCTGTTTGCCAGTTTTACAAGGCAGTCCGGATACTCATAAAAGTTATATTTACGAAAGACCTCAAGCATATCTTCGGATTCGACAGTCGAACTTAAGCCGTCGGTACATATAAGTATTGCGTCACCATCGTCTAACACTATCTCATCATAATCGACAAGCAGTCTTTCTTCAACGCCAAGCGCCCTTGTTATTATATTGCGGTGCGGGTATGTTTTTGCCTCTTCTTGCGTAAGTTTGCCGTCCTCAATAAGATGCTGTACATAAGAATGGTCCTTTGTTATCTGCTCTATACGCTCAGTCGAGAACAAATATGCCCTCGAATCGCCGACGTGCGAGATGTGGGCAACGCCGTTTATTATCACCGCCGCAACGACAGTGGTGCCCATTCCGGCAAAGTCGTCCGACCGCTGTGACATATCGTACACTTCAAGGTTGGCGGCGGTGATAGCCGACTCAAGCATCATTCTTACCGAATTTGAACTCATACCCTCGCGGTATGACGACGAAATATGCTCGGATATTATCTTGACGGCCGTCGCGCTGGCGACATTGCCGCCGTTTGCACCGCCCATACCGTCACACACGATGGCCCACACGACGCCGTTTGAAAACTCACCCGTTGCGTATGCGTCCTGATTGCTGCGGCGCATTTTGCCGACGTCTGTTTTGCTGACTATTCTCACGCTGCTCACCTCTCTTTCAAACAAAAGTGTACCGGTATTATCTCCCTATCAAAAATATATTATCACAAACACCGCTAAATTTAAAGTAACAAAGTTGTTATTATTTATATCGCTGTCTTAACTGGCCGCATGAGGCGGATATATCAGCGCCCAATGTACGCCGAACCGTAACGTTCAGGCCGCCGTTTTCAAGCCTTTGCCTGAACCTTTGCAGGCGTGCGTTATCGGTACGTTTATAATCATTTTCCCTGACTTCATTTGCGGGGATAAGATTCACGTGGCACAGCATACCTTTTAGTTTGGCGATAAGCTCATCTGCACAGCGGTCAGAATCGTTTACATCTTTTATCATCGCATATTCAAAACTAATTCGTCTGTTCGTGGCGGCGATGTAATCTCTGCACGCTTTCAAAAGCTCGTCAACGCCGTATTTTTTGTTTATTGGCATTATGCGTGTGCGGATTTCATCATTAGGTGCGTGCAGTGAAACCGACAAGGTAAGCTGAAATTTATGCTCCATAAGCTTATATATGCCGTCGACTCTTCCGCAGGTGGACAATGATATATGGCGCATTCCTATATTCAGCCCGTCAGGCTCGCCGACAAGCTGTAAAAATCTTAACACATTATCATAATTGTCAAACGGCTCACCCATACCCATCAAAACGACATTTGATATCCTGATATTCATATCGCGCTCGGCCGTCATTATCTGAGCGAGCATTTCAGATGCCGTAAGGTCACGCTCAAGTCCGTTTATCGTTGAGGCGCAAAAACTGCACCCCATTCGGCACCCGACCTGCGTTGATATGCATATGCTGTAGCCGTGATTGTACTTCATCAGCACACTTTCTATAAAAAGGCCGTCGTTTAATCGAAACAGATACTTTACGGTTTCATCAAGCTTTGAGCAAAATTTGCCCTCTATTTCTGCATTGGCTATATATCCGTTTTCGGATATCTGCTGACGCAACGGTTTTGACAGGTCAGTCATTTCATCAAAGCTTGACGCCCCTTTCCGGAGCCACTTATAGAGCTGTTTTGCCCTGAACTTAGGCAAGCCGAGTTTCAACACAAACTCTTCTGTTTCGCCTAAGGTCATCGACCTTAAATCAAGCTTTTGCACGTTTTGTCACTTCCTTCTTACCAAACTGCAGTAGAAAAATCCGTCCGTTGAGTCATACGGCATCAGAGTAACGGGGTCGCCGTCAAGAGCAAAGCTGTCATCGGACGACAAAAACTTTTCAACGACGCCCATATTCTCGCTTTTTATCAGGGTGCAGGTAGAATAAACAAGCCTGCCGCCTGATTTCAGATACTGCGCTGCGGTTTTGAGTATTTTAAGCTGCACAGCGGTCAGCCGTTCTATATCAAACTCAGGCTTATATTTGATATCAGGCTTGCGCCGTATGACGCCCGTGCCTGAGCAAGGCACATCGCACAGGACCCTGTCAAACAGTCCCAGTTCGGCATTGAACACGGTGGCATCATTTTGCTTTGCAGTGATGTTATGTAAACCAAGCCGCTCTGCGCCCTTTTCAATCAGTTCAACTCTGTGGGCGTGAACGTCGCAAGAAACGACCTCGCCCGTGCCGCCCATTATTTCGGCCACTGTAAAGGTTTTGCCGCCGGGTGCGGCGCAGACATCAAGCACACGCGAGCCCATCTCTGCCTTAAGCGCGGCACAGCACAGTTGGCTTGATATGTCCTGCACGTGGAACAGGCCTTTTTTGTAGGCGTCGGTTTGCTCCGGCGAGCCTTTATTAAGTCTAAGGCAAACGTCAAGCGTCGTTTCGTCTGTTTCTACGTGCTCTTTATCGAGTTGAGCCTTAAGCGAGGCAAGGTCGGTTTTGACGGTATTTACGCGCAAATATGTGTGCGGTGTATCAAGTGCGCTTGAAAGGATACGCTCGGCATCGGGCGCCCCGTAGTCATTGATAAGGCGCTCTGCAAGCCACTCCTGGCAAGAGTAGCGCAAGGCCAAGTCTGACGGCGACTGTCCTTTTGGCAAGGAGCGGTCCGTATCACGCAAAAAGGCGCGAAGCACGGCATTTACAAGCCCTGAGGCATACTTGTCCTTAGAGTGTTTAACGGCATTTACCGTTTCATTTATTGCAGCGAAATCAGGCACCTTATCCATATACTCAAGCTGGTACACTGCGGTACGAAGCGCCTGACGGACAAAGGGTGACAGTTTTTCAAGCGGCCTTGAACAACAGCGCTTTATATAATAATCAAGCGTATATTTTCTGTCAAGCACACCGTAGAAAAGCGCGCAAGCGAACGCAGAATCACCCGCACTGAGCTTTGCCGAGCCAAGTGCTTTATCGAGAACGATATTTGAATATCCGCCGTCACTTTCGACGGATACCAGC
>CAYYGY010000009.1:3285-4634 GCA_964471735.1 uncultured Eubacteriales bacterium | reverse complement strand
GCGCCTTTATGGCGACAACTCTTGCATTTGCCATACTAACGCCTTCTTGAGCCTTTTATACGCAAGAAATAGTAAAGCATAAGCAACAGCGACTGCAGCAGGGCCGCGACATAGGTCATTGCGGCGGCTGTCAGCGTTTGCTTTGCCGCTTTATATTCATCGCCGTACAAAAGGTCGCGCTCTTTTATTACACTCAAGGCTCTGCGGCTTGCGTTAAACTCAACAGGCAGTGTGACAAGCTGGAACAAGACAGACAGCGAAAACAGCGCCAGGCCCAGCATTGCAAGCTGGGTCATTGCAAGAACGGTGCCCAGTATTATAAGCGGCAAGGCCAGCGTCGAGCCGATATTGCAGACATGGACCAGCGCCATTCGAACCTTTATCGGTACGTACTTTTCCGCATACTGAGCGGCGTGCCCTGCTTCATGTGCGGCAACGCCTACTGCGGCGACCGAGCGGCTGGAATAGACCGACTCCGAAAGGCGGATAACGTTTGCCTTGGGGTCGTAGTGGTCAGTGAGGTTTCCCTGCACAGACTCTATCCTGACGTTAGTTATTCCGTAGTGGTCGAGCACCGCCTTTGCGGCCTCGGCGCCGGTAAGGCCCCGACTGTTATAAAAATCGGAATATTTTCTAAAAGTTGACTTTACCTTCATACTGGCCCACAAAACTATCAGCAAGCCGGGCAACATAAAAAGGTAATAACTCATATATCCGCTGTAAAAATAGTAAGGCATAACATTCTCCTTAATGATCTATACACCCAGCACCGTACCGGCCTTTATCGGGCGTCCTTTTAGCATATTTTTTGCGCTCATTCGTTTTGAGCCCTCAAGCTGAACGTCGTTAAGACATATCGTTGTCCCGTCACCGCAGGCAACGGTGATGCTGTCGTCGGCGCTGACAACGGTGCCGGCTGTTTGATTGCATTTTCCGCCTACCGTTGCAGAATACACCTTGAGCCGTTTGCCGTCGAGGGTCGTGTATGCGACCGGCCAAGGGGAAAAGCCTCTTACAAGGCAATCTATTGACTTTGCAGGTTTTTCAAAATCGATGAGCGCCATCTCTTTGCTTATTATTGGAGCCAGAGTGGCTTTTGATTCATCCTGTTTTTTCGGAATAAGTTCTCCCTTTTCAAGTTTTGAAATGGTGGAAACGATAAGCTCTGCCCCCATATCTGACAAACGGGCAAACAGATCCCCTGCCGTTTCGGTTTCGCCTATCGGGGTGGACACGCTTTCAAGCATATCTCCTGTATCCATGCCCTCGTTTAAAAGCATAGTTGTAACGCCTGTTTCCTTTTCGCCGTTGACTATTGACCACTGGATAGGCGCCGCACCCCTGTATTT
>CAYYGY010000009.1:0-3275 GCA_964471735.1 uncultured Eubacteriales bacterium | reverse complement strand
AAGCCAAGCGGCACCGATTCAAGCATTTCGACAGGGATAAGCTTTCCGTACGCAACAACGACGACTGTGTCGGGCGCAAGCGCCTTAAGCGCCGCTGTTTGTTCTGCCGTGCGCAAGGAAGACGGCTGACGCACCTCAAGGCCGTACTTTAAGGCGCACTGCTTTACGGGCGTCGGCAATATTTCTCTTTTTCGTCCAACCGGTTTATCAGGCTGAGAATAAACAGCCAAAATATCGTGCCCCGCATTTATCAACGATTCGAGGCAACCAACCGCAAAATCGGGCGTTCCCATAAAAATCAGGCGCATATCATTGCTCCTCCACAGCGCGTATTACCTTTGTTCTGAAAACTATGCCGTCAAGGTGGTCTATCTCATGGCAAAGCGCTCTTGCCAAAAGTCCCTCACCCTTTATCTTGAACGGCTTTCCGTTGCGGTCGAACGCCTCAACAATGACGGAATTAGGGCGCTTTGTCACACCGTATTCACCGGGGAAAGAGAGGCAACCCTCCACTTCCTCCTGATGTCCGCTCTGGCCGATGATCTTCGGGTTGATAAGCTCAATAAGCCCGTCGCCGCAGTCGATAACGACAGCGCGGCGCAATATTCCCACCTGAACGGCGGCCAGACCCACTCCGTCGGCCTTATACATCGTTTCAGCCATATCGTCGAGCAGGCAATGAAGCTTTTTATCAAAAACCTCAACGGGACGGCTTACTTTAAACAGGCGGTCATCGTCCTCTTTTATTATATTTCTTGTTGCCATTACTAAACACCTCAAAACGTAGATTCGGGATTGACATCGGCAAAGGCTGTTATATTTCGGTTTTGCGCATCTTTTGAAAATGTACGAAGCGCATCTGCCAGCATTTGCCTGAAAATTCGGTTGTTTTTGACCTTGATCAATATTCTGTAACGGTATTTGCCGCTTACCTTTGGTATGACGGCTGATGACGGGCCCAAAACTATCATACGGACTTCGGGATAATCCTCGTCATTCAACCGCTTTAAAATGTGCAAAAAGCGTGTTGCACCCTGCTTAGCTGAGTTAGCTTCATTGCTGACAAAGCCTACCAGACAGAGCGAGCAATAAGGCGGATATATCATTACCTTTCTGCTGAGTATCTCCTGCTGATAAAATTTATCGTAATCCTGCTGTGACGCAAGCTCGATAATCTCATTATCAGGCGAAACGGTCTGCACTACGGCTATTCCCTCATCGTCGCCTCTGCCCGAACGTCCCACCACCTGTGTCAAAAGCGAAAACGTACGCTCATAACTGCGGTAGTCCTCGCTGAAAAGCGATGCGTCGGCATTGAGCACACCGACAAGAGTTACGTTGGGGAAATTCAGCCCTTTTGCTACCATTTGCGTGCCGAGCATTATGTCGTATTCTCCGTTTGCGAAGGCGGTCAGTTTTTCGCTGTATGAATTGCGTGCAACGATGCTGTCAGCGTCCATTCTGAGCACCCTTGCATCGGGAAAAAGTTCCTTCAATTCCTGCTCGGCTCTCTGTGTGCCGACACCCGAATATTTGATGTGCTCACAGCCGCAATCGGGGCATTTGTTGGCAAAGCCGACGGAATAGCCGCAACTGTGGCACATAAGGCGATTGTTAGCCGAGTGGTAAGTCAAGGAAATACTGCAGTTAGGGCAGGTCATAATATGCGAGCAAGCAGAGCAAGTAACAATAGTATTATGCCCTCTGCGGTTTAATAGCAATATAGTTTGACGTCCCGCGTCAAGATTTTCACCTATGCGCATTTGCATAAAGCGGCTGAACGAAGAGATGTTGCCCTCACTGAGTTCCTTACGCATATCGACGGTGTGCACGGTTGGCAAGACGGAGTTTCCGTACCGTTTTGTGAGTTTAAAAAGTTTATACCTGCCGCTTTGGGTGGCGGCGAAGGTTTCCACCGACGGGGTCGCAGACGCAAGCAGCAAAAGCGCATTGTGGTATGAGCATCTGAAGCGGGCGACATCCTTTGCGTTAAACTTTGGCGTGGTTTCCGATTTATAAGTGTGCTCCTGCTCTTCGTCGATAATTATCAGTCCTATATCCTCAAACGGGGCAAAGATCGCCGAGCGCGTACCTATGGCAACAAGGGCATCCTTGTTTTTGACGCGCTTCCACTCGTCCATTCTTTGTCCCATTGACATCGCGCTGTGAAAAACGGCGACCTTGCCGCCGTAACGCCTGTTGAACAACTCAAGCGTTTGCGGTGTAAGCGATATCTCAGGCACCATTACGATAACACCTCTGCCGTCTTCTACCGCTTGGTCAACCGCTTTAAGGAACACCTGCGTTTTTCCGCTGCCCGTCACGCCGTAAAGCAAGGCCGCGCCGCCCTTGGTGTCCCTGTAAATGTCCATTATTCCGTTTAAAGCCTCAGTCTGCTCGTCGGTAAGATTTATCTCGTCCTTAACCGCAGGGCCTTTGTACCCTGTGCGATACACCTCGCAGTCGAAGCAAGCCACCAGTTCCTTTTTTTCAAGGCCGTTTATCACAGCCTGCGTTACGCCAGTGAAGTAGCAGACTTCCTTAACGGTTGCGGAGCCGACCTCTTTAAGCAAATCAGCGACCAACTTTTGTTTTGGTGTGAGTTTAAGAGAATCCTCAAATCTATCGCTCAGTCTCACCATTCGCACTGTTGCGTCACCCATACGGCGAATCGCGTCGTCATGACGCTCAGCAAGGCCCAGCGCGACCAATTCATCAGGCAATTTGCTGTCGGGATCGAGCTGCATAACATCAAGCAGGCGTGACTTTTCGACCGTTGCGCGGCTGTTGATAAGATAGCACATAACCGTTCGCTGGGCCTTGGTCAAGGTGTCGGGCAACGAAGCTGTTTCAAGGCCGTCAACCGCCCTGTACGATGCGACTATACGCATATTTACACCTGCGGGCAGCATTAATTTCACCGCGTCGTAATAGGTGCAGAAGGTATGTTCTTTTATCCATTCAACAAGTGAAAGCATTTCCGCGCTCAGCACAGGCTCTTTATCCAAGAGTGATACAACGGGCTTTAGTCTTTCAAATTCTGTTGACAGATTTCTAGAAAGTATCATTCCCTGCCGTTTGCGGTTTCCATTGCCAAACGGCACCATGACCCTGCACCCTGCCTGCGCTGACTGCATATCATCGGGCAGTAAATAGTCAAATGGCTTGTCATAGTGAAAGACCGTTTGGTCAACAGCGACGCTGACAACCACAGCAGTTTTCATGACAAACCACCTTCCTTTTTAAACAGAAATAGAATTCGAGTGTTATTTGTT
>CAYYGY010000008.1:3550-12272 GCA_964471735.1 uncultured Eubacteriales bacterium | reverse complement strand
CAGGGGTACGTATGCACTTTTGGCAGGTGGTGACCCTTGTACGGGGCGGTGTTATCTCACCGGTAAAATACTTTTTCATCGGTGCCATACCCGAATTTATAAGCAAAAGGCTGTTGTCATTATCGGGAACAAGAGAATAACTGGGTAAACGAAGATGACCCTTTGATTCAAAGAAAGACAGATACTTTTCTCTCAGCTCGTTAACTGATGTCCATTGCATTTTATACACTCATCCTTTCAAATACGTGGCAACAAAAAAGAGCCACCCGTCCGCACAAATGGGACGAATAACTCCGTGGTACCACCCAAATTGCCGAGCAAAAAGCCCGACCGCTTGAACCCTTTAACGCAGGGGTACGCCGCCCTTAAATCAGGCGGTGCTCAGAAGCCGGCTCACGGCAACATCTGCAGGCGGTTTCACCATCCCCGCCCTCTCTTAAGCGATGCAGACCGATTATGCTTCGTCAACACAACTAAATATACCTTAATTATATCATCGGTGCGGATTTTGTCAAGAAGTTTTATCTAATCTATCCCCATTTCGCTCATCATATCGACTATCTTTTTGTACACAGGTGCGCAATCGACCGCACCCGACCGTCCGTTTTCTCTGAGCACGACAATTGTATATTTTCCGTTGTCGGGATAAAAGCCTGCAAACCACGACTGCTTTATTGCAACCGAATCTACCACCCAGCCGGTTTCAGCGGTCGCGGTTTTTCCGCCGCCTTCTCCGCTTGAAGGCAGTGATGCCTTGCCCGTTCCCGACTTCAGCACCTCTTTCATCATCTGCTGTAACGCCGTCGCCTGAGTTTCGGTCATTACCCTGTACGTCTGGGGGGTCTTTATCAGGTTGACACTGCCGTCACTTATCGTTCCTTCTACAAGCGAGGGCGTGACCTGATTGCCGCCGTTCGCTATCGCGGCCACCATAGTTGCAACATGAAGTGGCGTAAGCATCAAGTCGCCCTGTCCGAAAGAGAAGTTTGCAAGCGCTGCGGGTTGTTCGTTAAGAGTTGAAAGGCGCGGAAGTGTACCTGCTGAGGCAGACATTCCCTCTGCCAGCTGATAAGCTCTGTTAAAGCCGAGCCTTACGCACATATCGTATATTTTATCTGCGCCTACCGTTCTGCCCAGCTCAATAAAATAGCAGTTGCACGACTGGGCAAGCGCGGTCGTCATATCTATCCTGCCGTGTCCCGTCAACAAATGACAGTTGAACACATTGTTTCCTATCGTGATATTTCCCGCACATTCAGCGGTCCTCAGTGCTGTGACACCGTCTTTGAGCGCGGCGCAGGCAACGCAGAGTTTAAACACCGAGCCAACGTTATACGCAGAAAGAGTGCGGTCAACCAGCGCAGAGTCGCTTTCAAGCGCGGCCGTTAAATCAAGCGGAGAATAATCGGGCAGACTGCAGGAGGCCAGCAGTTTACCTGTCGATGACTCCATCACGATCACAGCGCCCTTTTCGATACTTTCGCCTGCCGCTGATTCGACGATCCGCTGAATTCTGGAATCAATTGTCAGAATGATGCCGTCGTCGGACCGGTCCTCGCCGCTTATCTGAGGCTCCACGCCCGACAGTGGGCGGCCTACAGCATCGACGGTATAGGTCACCTCTAACGATTGTGATGAGCCGAGAAGTTCATCGTACGCTTTCTCTATACCGGTCACACCCTGACCTTCACCGTTTAAGTAGCCTAAGATGTGCGATGCAAGCTGGTCCGAACTGTAGCGTATTGCTACCGAGAAAATTTCAGCGTCCTCACAGGCAAAATCCTGCGGCACCTCTATCAAAACAGGTGAGCCTGATTTAAGCTGCTCCAGCGCGGCTTCGGCAGAAGAGGTGTCGAGCTGACTGCTTACGGCGGCGACTGCTTCAGTGGTGGGCGGCACCACAGCCAGCGTGCGATATGTTGCGTTTGTAAGCGGTACCATCTTTCTGTCATATATCGTTCCTCTGGGCGTAGTCACGGTAATGGTCTTGCCCGTCTGCGCTGATGAGGCCTGCACATTTCCCGACAGCATAATTCTGCTGAGATTGCCTGTTACCAGTGCAAACATAACCGTTATTGCAACCGTTATGGATATCATTCGCTTTTTCATCTTATCACCGATTATAGTTTGCGAATTTTTTCCTTTTGTATGCTATGAAATTTTCATTTTAGTATTACTTGATAAATTGAAACAAATGATTTATAATGTTTTTAAACGACTATGCTTAAGGGAGGATTTATTATGAAAAAAGGCACGGTTAAACTGCTGTCTGTTTTAGCAGCCGTATTGGTAATTGTTATTGTTGTTATCTCTGCTTTTGTGTCAGGGTACAACACGCTGGTTGAAAAGCAGGAGGCTCTCGAAAGCGCTCAGGCTCAGGTCTCAACTCAGCTTCAGAGAAGAGCCGACCTTATACCCAACTTTGTTGCCACAGTAAAGGGCTATTCGGAATACGAGCAGAGCACATACACCGCTGTCACCGAAGCACGCGCGGCAGTTTCTAACGCTGACTCAGTGGCTGACCAGCAGAAAGCAAGCGAGGACCTTGACAAGGCTATAGACATCTGGGTAAACGCCGTTACGGAGGCATATCCGGAGCTAAAGGCTGACACGCAGTACACAGCCTTGACAGACGAGCTTGCCGGCACCGAAAACCGCATCGCGACCGCCAGAAAAGATTATAATGAACTTGCGCAGGAATACAACACTTCCATCAGAAAGTTCCCCCGCAATATTCTTGCGTCGATGTTCGGCTTTGAGAAAGCGGAGTATTTTGAAAACGACGCATCGGCTTCTGACGTTCCGCAGGTATCGTTCGACTGATGATGAGGGCATTTAAAAGATTTTTTGCGCTGGCTTTTTCCTCGATCGCTGTTGCCTCAATGCTCTGCTGTTGCCAAACATCAGACGGCGACCGCACACTGAACGCAACGGATAAATTCTACATCAACGATTTCGCAGATGTTATAGACATCGAAGATGAAGAATACATCTTTTCGTCGGGTAAAGCGCTTGATGAAAGCACTACCGCACAGGTGGTTGCGGTCACTATCGACTCGACCGATGGCGAGGAAATAGACGAGTACGCCCTGAATCTGGGGCGGGAATGGGGCATCGGTACAAAAGAGGACGACAACGGTGTGCTTATTTTGCTGGCCGTTGAAGACCGTGATGTCTATATTTCGGTGGGATACGGGCTGGAGGGCGCGCTTCCCGACAGCAAGGTAGGCAGACTGCTTGATAACTATGCCGTTGACTACTTTGCCGAAGATAAGTTTTCCGACGGGCTGAAAAGCATTTACAGCGCTGTTGTTAACGAGGTCTATATCGAGTACGGCTTAGAGCCTGAGGAAGGGTATGTTTCAGCCGAACAGCTTGAAGATGATGAAATCGAACTGACCGAGGGCGAAGCGATAGGCGCTTTTGTATCATTCATCGTAATTATTATTCTTATCATTGTGTGCAGCCGCTTTTTTCCGCTGATATTTCTGGGCGGAGGCCGAGGACCCAGACCGCCTTACGGCGGTGGAGGTTCTTTTGGCGGCGGTGGAGGTTCTTTTGGCGGCGGAGGCGGCTCCTTCGGCGGCGGAGGTTCCGGAAGAAAGTTTTAAGCAAAGACCCTTGCGGCTTTTCAAAAAGCCGCAAGGGTCTTTTAATTAAGTTCAAAATTCGAATAAATAACATTAGGTGCGGTACCGTTTGGAAGCCATATCATAGGCCTTAATTTTTCACCCAGTGCAGCTGAATACGGCACCGAGGCGCAAAGAGTGTCAGCACCGAAAAAGGCACAAACAGCATCTGCCGCCGCTTGCTGATTCTCGGCCAAAAACTCAGTGGCGGTCACCTGCCCTTTGTCCGGCCTTGCAAGTGCAAGCGCGTTTTCGCCGATTTTAAGCCAAACAGAGCCGTAAAACTCGGCGGCATAGTCAAGGCTTGACGCCGAAAGGGTGACGGCGTCTGTACCTGAAAGAAGTTTTTGTCTTAGTTCGGCTGCGTGTCGGGCAGATATTTTTTCTGCCTTTTGGCATACTTCGCTACCTTTTGTGAATTCACGCTCGCTTAAACTGAAAAAAGAAGAAAAACCGCGCTTTGCGTAAAACTGCCTCAGCCTTTCGTCGGCAGGGGTAAGCCACAGCAAAACCTCAAGTTGGGACTTAACAAAGTCGATAAGTGCGGTCATTATACCTTTGTTTCTTACTTCTGCCCTTGAAGTAAGGGCATAGAGGTATCTGGCATCGCGGTTTTCCCCGTTTATAGATGCACTGCATCTCAGACAATAGGCCACAGCCTGAACGTTGTCCCCGTCGGCACAAACGAATGTGTCCGCCGACGGATACAGCTTTTGAAAAAACAGGTCTATATCCTGTTGGGTATCGCCAAACCCGCTCTGCCACATTTGTTTTAGTTGCAAAATATCTCTGTCTGCGGCTTTTCTGAACATATCACTCACCTCTGTACAGATTTTTCACCGTATTAAGAGAGGCAACGTATCTGTCGACCAGCGACTGCGGCGACTGAACCTTGACCTTGTCGCCGAAGCCGAAAAGCCACGACATAAATTTCTGCGACATCTCTACCTTGAAGTGGGCCGAAAAGCGGCTGTCATCGACGGGATACATAGTGACCTCAGTGCCGAAGCGGTCGATGACCGCGCCTGCAAGGTGATTGTCGAACACCGCAACGACCGTCATCATTTCGCCCGAAAACTGGTTAAACGCCGTCTTTGAACGCTCGCTCGGGTCGTAGGCGGCAAACTCGTCTGCCTTCAGCCTCGGCAGTTGACTTACTGTTGTGTCCTCCATAAGGTCTATCCTGAAGCTGGATATCATGTCATACTTTTCGTGATACGCGTGAAGATAGTATTTCTCATCATCCCACACGACGGCATACGGACTGACAACATATTTTTTGCCGTCATTGCGGTAGCGTTTTTCCTTGTCAGGCGTATACTCAAAATACTTAAATTCTATGCGCCTGTTTGATGCGAGCGCTCTGTAAACAGCATCGAGAATATAATAAACATGCTCGTTATCAGTCTTGTTTATTCCACGCATATGTAAGCCTTTTTTTATCTGCATCGCCTCATGCGATGACGCTAATCTGCCGAGCTTTTCTATAAGCTCAGCAGATTTTTTGTGTGAAATAAATCTGGACGACTGCACCGCATCTATCAGCAGGCGCAGTTCGGGCAATTCAAAATCGCGCGACACGACGTAATACCCTCTCGGCTCACAATCCGAGCGCAGAACATCAAGGCCGAACTCTATCAGCGCCTCGATATGTCTGTACACGGACTTGCGCTCGCACTCATAGCCGTAGTCGCCCAGCCTGTCAATAAGCTGCTGCGGTGTCATTGGGTGCTGCTCGTCGGTCTCCTCAAGCAGTATCTTGTAGACAAACAGCAATATCAGCTTGGACGCTTTGTTTCCTGCCATCAGAGTGTTCCGAATATGCGGTCGCCGGCGTCACCGAGTCCGGGAACGATGTAGCCGTGATCATTAAGCTTTTCATCAATAGAGGCGCAGAAAACAGGCACATCGGGGTGCGCCGATGTGAGGGTCTCAATGCCCTCAGGTGCCGCAAGTATGCACATAAACTTTACAGAACGGGGCCCATGCTTTTTTATTTGTGTTATGGCATCGACAGCCGAACCGCCGGTGGCAAGCATCGGGTCGAGCACTATTACATCGCGTTCGGGCATATCTCCGGGCAGTTTGCAGTAATATTCGACCGGCATAAGGGTTTCGGGGTCGCGGTAAAGGCCGATGTGTCCGATTTTCGCACCGGGCACAAGCTGAAGCACGCCGTCTACCATGCCGAGGCCGGCGCGCAGTATCGGCACAAAGGCAATCTTTCTGCCTGCGATGATTTTCGATCTTGCTATGCTGACAGGGGTCTTGACCTCTATCTCTTCAAGCGGGAAGTCACGCGTCGCCTCATAGCACATAAGGGTGGCTATCTCGCTGACAAGCTGGCGAAAATCTTTTGACCCTGTGTTTTCGTCCCTGAGGATAGTGAGCTTATGCTGAACTAAAGGATGGTCTACCCAAGTTACATTTTTGTTCATCTGCTTTTATCTCCATTCCGCCTGACGGCAATTTTAAGGTTGCATTTTACGGGCTTTCAATTCCCGCTCTGCCTGAGGCAGGCGCAAATAACTGGGGTTTAACTGCGCCGCGCCGACAGCCTCGGCGTTCTCTGCAAGCAAGGCTGTATAGTATGCCCGCTGACTTCTGACATACATCGGCGCCTGCTTTGTCAAAAGCTTGTCCGAAAACCGCATTGCGCAAAGCTCCGCCCCGTTGCCGGTCAGAATTATGTCGGCGTCTTTGTATTGAGTATTTGATTTAAGTTGTTCAAGCTCTTTTTCAAGCTCGTCTATCATAAGCGCTCTGTCCTCGCACAGGCGCTTGAGTGAAACGCCGTCGGAATAAAACAGCGCGTTATACACCTGATTGCATCTTGCGTCCATTACAGGGCAAATGATGCCCTTCATCATTTTTGCCCCGTATCCCGCAGCCTCAAGCGTGGACACTCCGCAACATTCCTTGCCTGTGCCGAGCGCCATTCCTTTAACTGCGGCGATGCCTATCCTCAGCCCCGTAAACGAGCCGGGGCCGACAGTGACCGCAAAGCGGTCTATCGAAGCAAGGTCTATCTCTGCGTTTTTTATCATCGCCTCGACCATCGGCATAAGGGTGCGGCTGTGCGTCAGTCCGACGCTGACAAAGCTTTCGCAAATAAGCCTGCCGTTATCCGTTACGGCGCACGACGCCGGATTTTCAGAACATTCAATCGCCAAAATTCTCAAGTTTTATCCCCCCGACACACTTAATGCTGATAACTCTCTCATTATCCGTTTTTCCCCTGCGGATATCGACGTTTATCCTTTCCTCAGGCAAGGCTGCATCAATGTTTTCACTCCACTCAACCGCCAGCACCGACGGCGTTTCGATATAATCAAAAAAGCCTGTTGAATACAGCGATTCCCAGCCGTCGATTCGGTACATATCAAAATGATAAAGCGGCAGTTTTCCGCCGATATATTCGTGAACTATCGCAAATGTCGGCGATGAAACGGCACCGTCAAAACCAAGCCCTTTCGCAAGCCCCTTTACAAAAGCGGTCTTGCCTGCACCTAGGTCGCCCGTCATTGCAAGCACCAAGCCCGCTTGTCCGACAGATATCGCCTTTGCCAGACCTGCCGCAAGCATCTCGGTCTGCTGTGTTGATAAAGATACATATTCCATATTAAAAATTCCCCGTTATCTTCGGTTTAAAAGATGTAAATTTATTCTAAGAAGAGTATACCATATCTTTTCCAAATTTTAAAGTGCGATTTAATGACAGTTTGTTGTAAATTTACTTGCACTTATTTAAACTTTATCATATAATAAATTTTATTACAAGACTAAGCGAAGGGAGGATGGCGCTTATATCACGTCTATGGAGTAAATTTGCCGACTATGTCCGTGAAACCGACAAGGTGCTTTTTTTACTTTGCATATTTTCATCTATGTACGGCGCACTTATGATCCTCTCAGCCACTGCCTACACCGGCACCTCACGCGCGTTTTTCGTCCAACTGGGCGCAATGGTGGCGGGAATTATTGCGGCAGTGTTCATATCGGCGTTTTTTGAATATGACTTGATAATCAAGTGGTGGTGGATACCTGCCGCAATTGCCCTTGTTTTGGTAGGGCTTACCTTTGTGATAGGCTACGCCCCTGCAGGCACTGACGATAAAGCTTGGCTCAAGCTGCCTATGGGTATGTCGTTTCAGCCGAGTGAGATCTTAAAGATCGCTTTCATCATCACGTTTGCAAAGCACGTAAGTATCATCGGCGACCGGATATCCTCGCCGCTGAATGTACTTGCGCTTTGTCTTCACGCCGCCATACCTGTCGCGCTGATACATATTCAAGGCGACGACGGCACCGCCCTTGTAATTGCAATTATTTTTATCTCCATGCTGTTTGCGTCGGGCGTCAGGCTGAGGTATTTTGCCATAGCGGGCGCGCTTGCCGCCTGCGCCGCACCTTTCATATGGTATGTCGTTATGGACGAGTTCCACCGTGACAGGATCAAGATCCTGTTCAATCCTGAACTTGACCTCTATGGCGACGGCTGGCAACAGTGGCGCGCGAGGGTCGCTATGGCCAACGGCGGCTTCTTCGGCACCGGATATATGAAGGGGGATTTTGTACAAAAGGGCTCCGTACCTGAAGGATACAACGACTTTATCTTTGCGTCAATAGGCGAAGAATTAGGTATGCTTGGCCTTTTAGTAGTCGTGGCTTTGCTGTTGGCTATATGCATAAGGATAATTTTGGTCGCACATCATGCTAAGGACAAGCAGGGTGTAATTATCTGCAGCGGTATTTTCGGTATGTTTGCCGCCCAGATGATACTCAACATTGGAATGTGTGTTTCACTTTTGCCGGTCATAGGCATTACCCTGCCGTTTTTCAGCGCAGGCGGCACCAGCCTTATTGCCACCTACCTCGGCATAGGACTTGTTCTCAACGTATACATGCACCGCAACCGCAGACTGATGTATCTGCGTGACGACTTTTAGAGGTAGCCGCTGTTTATGAAATATGCTTTTTACACCCTTGGCTGTAAGGTCAATCAATATGAAACATCGTCCATGCAGCAGACTGTCAAGGCTTACGGACACCTTGTTGTACCGACGGATGCAGAGCCTGACGTTTTAGTTATC
>CAYYGY010000008.1:0-3540 GCA_964471735.1 uncultured Eubacteriales bacterium | reverse complement strand
AACTGCTGAAAGCGACCGGAAAACAAGGCAGTGCCTGCACCGTTTTCGCCGCAACTTGCCTCATGCAAAACTGGTGCTTACGGGGTGCCTGCCTCAGGCCTTTCCCGACGATGTAAACACTCTCAATGCCGCCGACGTTGTTATGGGCAACGCTTCAAACGAGCGGCTTGTCACCAATGTCGAAAAATGCATCTTGAGCGGTGAAAGAATAATCGACATTGAGCATCACGAAAGAGAAGAAAGATTCAAAACTCCGGTTATAGACCGCTTCCCCGAAAGGACGCGGGCATACATAAAGATTCAGGACGGGTGCGAGAGGTTTTGCACCTATTGCATCATTCCATCGGCAAGGGGGTTCGTCAGGTCAAAACCTCCAGATGATATTGCCGAAGAATCGCGGCGTCTGGCTGAAAACGGGCATAAAGAGATAGTGCTGGTCGGTATCAACCTTTCCACCTACGGTAAAGACTTAGGTTTGAACTTGTGCGATGCTGTTGACGCAGTTTGCGCTCAAGGCGGTGTCGAACGGGTCAGGCTCGGCTCGCTTGAGCCCGACCTCTTTACTAACGAGATGCTGGCAAGGCTCAGGGCTCAGCCCAAATTTTGCCCGCAGTTTCATCTGGCGCTTCAGTCGGGTTGTGACGCAACGCTAAAAAGAATGAACAGGCACTATGACCGAGCGTTTTTCGCCGACCTCGTCGAGCGGATACGCGAAGCATTTGACGACTGTGCGATAACCACCGATATAATGGTCGGCTTTCCTGCCGAAACGCAGGAGGAATTTTTTGAGTCGGTTGATTTTGTTAAGAAGATAGGCTTTGCTCGAAGCCACGTTTTCGCATACTCACGTCGGGCAGGCACCTTCGCGGACAAGATGCCCGACCAGATATCGAACACAGAAAAGCAGGCACGTTCTAAGACGATGATCGCTGTAACAAACGAATGTGAAAGGGCGTTTCTGGCCTCGCAGGTCGGAAAGACCGCAAGTGTTCTGTTTGAAACCTTTGAAAACGGCATAAACAAGGGCTATACCCCCAATTACACCCTCGTTTTAGCCGCAGGCGCCGATATGAGCGGGATCATTGCGAATGTTCGTCTTACGGCTGTTGTCGGCGATGCTATGACAGGCGAGGTGATCTTTGATGGGTGATATGCACAACAAGATCATCGACCCGTTTGAAAATAAATACGGTGAGTTTTACTCGGCATACGACCCCGACCGCTTAAAGCTTAACAAAGAAATTGCAGACCGTCGTCGCATCAACGAAGAGAAGGTCTCTGCCCGACTCAGGCGCAAAGCAAGGCTAAGGCGCAAGGCTTATATCAGGCGTGCGGGAGCTGTGGCCGTGCTGATGGGTATAATCGCCGCGTCGTTGTTCGGTATCAGAAGCTGCTCTTTAAAAACCGACACTGACACAGCTTCAAGCTTGGCGCAAAGCAATGTACAAAGCAACGCAAGTGCTGAAGCTTCGCAAACAGTTAAAGTTCTTTTCCCCGAATTTTCAAGTGACACTGTAAAGCTCACAGACGAGCTTTACAGTGAGAAAGCGGTATTGATAGACGCTGACAACGGTATCGTGCTTGCAGACAAGCAAAGCACTGAGAGAATATACCCTGCATCGCTTGTCAAACTTATGACCGCCATTGTCGCCGCCGATAACATAAGCGATCTCGACGAAATGATAACCCTTGATTACGAGATGCTTAACAAGCTGTATAATTCTGACGCGATAATGCTGGGCCTTCAGGAAGGCGAAGCCGTGTCTGTACGCGATTTGTTTTACGGAATGATTATGCTCTCGGGCGCCGACGCCGCAACCGCGCTTGCCGTTAAGACGGCAGGCAGTGAAGAGGCCTTTGTTGAACTTATGAATGAAAAAGCGGCTGAATTCGGGCTTAAAGACACACATTTTGCTAATGTTGTCGGGCTTGACGACGAAAATCAGTACAGCACCTGCTACGACCTCGCGGTAATAATGCAGCAGTTGCTTGAAAACGATTTTCTGCGTGAGGTAATATCTACCGAGGATTACACTGTTGCCCCGACCGACTTTCATCCTGACGGCATACAGCTCAAAAACTCAATGTTCGCTAAAATGTACGGAAACGAGCCTGAGGTCGCGACCGTCAAAGGCGGCAAAACAGGATTTACAAACAAAGCAGGCTTCTGTCTTGCAAGCTATGCCGTAACACAGGACGGTCGCACACTTGTTGCCGTAACGACAAATTCCGACGGCTCATACCGCCCTGTATACGACTGCTTTGAACTTTATAAAGTGTATTCATAGTAAAAATTAAGGAGTGTAAAAAATTATGTGGTTTATCCTTTCTCTTATTACGATCGCCTTTTGGGGCGGTTCTGACCTTTTCTCAAAGTTGGGTTCGCCCTCTGACGATAAATACAGCCATTGGAAGATAGTTATGGCAGTCGGCTCTGTTATGGGTCTGCACGCTACTGTTGAACTGTTGCTGGGTGCTAAGTTCAATGTCGCAGATTTCATCAACTACCTGCCCGCGACCTTCTTCTATATCCTTTCGATGATACTCGGCTATGTAGGACTCAGATATCTGATGCTTTCGGTTTCTTCACCCATATGCAATTCATCGGGTGCTGTTGCCTGCATACTGTGCCTTGTCTTCCTTAAAGAAATGCCTGATGCCTTCAGCTGGGCAGGTATCATTCTTGTCTGCATTGGCGTTATAGGCCTTGCTTTTGTTGAGAAATCTCACGACGCAGATGCAAAAGCCCTCGCCGGACAGGATAAAAACAAAAAATATGTAAGCAGCTTTGTTGCTGTTTTCTTCCCGATATTCTACTGCCTGCTTGACGGTCTGGGCACCTTTGCCGATGCACTTTTGCTTGACAGCGGCAAGGTAAACGAGGAATCTGCCAACATCGCATACGAGTACACATTCTTCTTTATGGCCGTGTTCGCATTTATCTATGTCGTGCTGATCAAAAAGCAGAAGCTTGATTTTAAATACGGAAAATTCCGTCTGGGCGGCGCTCTTTGCGAAACTGCAGGCCAGTTCGCATACATCTATGCAATCGGCGACAATCCCACCGTTGCGGCACCGATGATCTCGGCATACTGTGTTTTCTCGGTCCTGCTTTCGCGCATCTTCCTCAAGGAAAAGCTTTCCTTCAAGCATTATCTTATCATATTTACCGTCTTTGCCGGTATTATCCTTATGGGTGTTTCGGAAGGTCTTGCCGAACTGTAAAAACAAAAAATCTAATAGAAAACAATCATTGTTTTCTGCTTAAAAAAGCCCCTGACACAGTCAGGGGCTTTTTATTGTTATAACGCACAAGTGATGCTGAGCCAAAATATTCCTTGCGCTAATGCCGCGCAGACACCTTCTTTCTCGCGTGAGAAAGAAGGCAAAGACCGTCGAGGAAAACCTTTCTAAACGACCAAAGGGTCAGCTTGCCCTTTGGAATCCTTTGCGGCAAGTATCATAACACAAAAAAGCCTAGCATAATTCACACACCCTCTCTCAAACTATTTTAAGGGAATTTCCCTTAAAAGTCAATAA
>CAYYGY010000007.1:7604-13508 GCA_964471735.1 uncultured Eubacteriales bacterium | reverse complement strand
CTTACCCTCTTCGGGTATCGGAGCCGGGCCGTGCTTTGGTCCTTTTGTCAAAGGACACATTCTTTCAACTTCAGATGAGTAGTTCATGTTTGGACTCCTTTCAAAAATTCAGCGTTAGAACACTGCTGAAATGTTAACCTGAATCATTATACTAAAATTTTGCCCATTATTCAAGCACTATAACAGTAAAATTTCAAAAAACAAGCATATTTTGGCAGATAAGACGATAAAACTATTGATAATTTTGAAAAATGATTTTATAATTGTAGTATAAAATGGAAGGGTAGGTACACATATGTCAATTTTAGTTACCGGCGGCGCCGGATACATAGGCAGTCACACCTGCGTAGAACTGCTTAACGCAGGCGAGGAGATCGTGGTTATAGACAACTACTACAACTCAAAACCCGAAAGCCTGAGAAGAATAAGCAAAATAACAGGCAAGGATTTTAAATTCTATGAGTGCGATATCCGCGACCGCGACGGCCTTAAGAGGGTGTTTGCGGAGAATGATATCGACACCGTTATCCATTTTGCCGGACTTAAGGCTGTCGGCGAAAGCTGTCGTATTCCGCTTACATATTATGAAAACAACATTTCAGGCACGGTCACTCTTTGCGAGGTGATGGCCGAGGCAGGCTGCAAAAAAATGATATTCAGCTCCTCTGCCACCGTTTACGGCAGTGAAAACACCGCCCCGTATGACGAGGATATGAAGACAGGCGGCTGTACCAACCCCTACGGCCGTACGAAGTATATGATTGAGGAGATACTCAAAGACCTCTATGCCTCTGATAACGAGTGGAGTATCGCTATGCTGCGTTATTTCAATCCCATCGGCGCGCACGAGTCGGGCCTCATCGGAGAGGACCCCAACGGCATACCGAACAACCTCGTTCCTTACATCGCTCAGGTCGCCGTAGGCAAGCTTGACCGTCTCGGTGTCTTTGGTGACGACTATGAAACACACGACGGCACGGGCGTGCGTGACTATATCCACGTGGTCGACCTTGCGATAGGCCACCTCAAGGCTGTCAATTACGTCAGGGGCTGTACGGGTGCCACCGCCATCAACCTCGGTACAGGCGTAGGTTACAGCGTTCTCGATGTTGTAAAAGCGTATGAAAAGGCGTGCGGACACGAGATAAAGTATGAGGTTTGCCCTCGCCGCCCCGGCGACATCGCAAACTGCTATGCCAATCCGCAAAAGGCGTTAGACCTGCTTGGATTTAAGACACAGCGAGGCATAGACGAAATGTGCCGCGATTCGTGGTGCTGGCAGTCAAACAACCCCAACGGCTACGACAGCTGATAGAATAAAATTACAGAAAGATAAACACCTCTGCAGAAATGTAAACTGCAGAGGTGTTTTTGTAATAGAAATGTAATCATTTTGTAATTGGAATGAGAGGACTTTTTAATTGTTAGTGTTATATACTGTCAATATAGATTAGTAAGCGGGGTGACAAGACAATGGATAAAAGATATTTGACAGTTGTGATCTCTTTTGCCTTAGCGCTTGCCACCGCTTTTGTAACCGTCGCCGCCATCGGCAATCCCGACACTGCGGTTGATCGCAGTAAAGCGGTGAGCACCGATGTTTCATCAGTTGAGTCAACAGCCGCGTCAGACGAAATTGATGCAAGAGTCACTGAGGTTGTAAAAACCGAGCAGGTGAAGCCCTCTTACGACGAGGAGGCAGTCAAAAACATCGTTTCACTTAACAGAGTTTTCGGTGACTGCATCTATTATGACGAGGCTATACTTGAGGCGGCCGAAATATCGCTGTTGGATAAGGCTGAGGATATCGACGGCTTCACCTATCTGAAAAAGGCCGAAGTAAACGACTTCATCTATTCGCTTTACGGCAGAAGGATTGATGAAAGCGTTGCCTTTATCGAGGGTGTGCCTGAGGTAGAGGGCTACTACCCCGTTTTGCCGATAGGTTACGACTTTATCACCCACGAAATTGAGTTGATAAACGTCATGGCAGACGGCAGGCTGGAGGTCATATCCGAGGTAACGACAGAGTATTTTGACAGAATCGAAGTGCACACTGTGCGCACGGTGCTTTCGGCGACACAGAGCGATAATGGTTATGTAATAATATCTGCCGATATTGCAGAATAAGAAAGTGAATAGATAAAGGCAGAGTGTGGTTTTCACATTCTGCCTTTTTTAATGAAAACTTAAGGAATTTTTTGCTGTATATTAATCGCTGATATGATACAATAATTATTGGGAAGTAAAAAGGAAAAGGAAGCCGTGTATGAAAAAAGAAAACCTCAACGAAAGACAAAAGAAAACAATAGGCATAGCGGCGATGGCCGTGTTTGCCCTTTTCAGCGTCGCTGTGGCTTGGTTTATCGGCGTGCCAATGGTAAAGCTGGTCGACGAGCCTGAGGTGTTTCGCAACTGGGTGGACAGCTACGGTGTAGCGGGCAGATTGATTTTCATCGGAATGATAATTCTGCAGGCCGTTGTTGTAATAATCCCCGGCGAGCCGTTTGAGATAGGTGCAGGGTATGCCTTCGGTGCCGTCGAGGGCACGCTTTTGTGTATCGTCGGCACGGTGATAGGCAGTGCTATCGTATTTTTGCTGGTGCGTACGTACGGTGTGCGCCTTGTCGAGGTGTTTTTCTCAAAGGAAAAGATATTGTCGCTTAAATTTCTGCAAGACCGAAAAAAACTGGTGCTGATTTTATTTATAGTGTCGTTGATACCCGGCACACCGAAAAGCCTGTTTTCCTACTTTGTAGGCCTTACACCGATTAAACTCTCAACATGGCTTATAATAGTTGCGATTGCACGGATACCCTCAATATTGACGTCTACCGTCGGGGGAAATGCTCTCGGCGAATCGAAATACGGACTTGCGATATTGGTGTTTGCAATAACGGTCGTGATAAGCGCGATAGGGGTGCTTATCTACAAGCGCATGAGCAAAACGGACAAAGAGCGAAAGGAAATAAACGATGGAAATACTACGCGCGATTAATTTTTCAATATCAGTCGTGTTTACGATTTGCTACGCGTATCAGTTTTTTTACATTCTTATCGCTTGGATAAAGCGCCGTGACGATAAAAAGGCAAAAAAGCTCAACAATTTCGCTGTGCTTATTTGTGCAAGAAATGAGCAAAAGGTCATAGGTGACCTTATTGAAAGCCTTAAAAACCAGACCTACGACGCCTCTCTTCTGCACATATTCGTTATGGCGGACAACTGCACCGACCGCACAGCTTTGGTTGCGCGGCGGGCTGGCGCTGCCGTTTATGAGCGAAGCGATACCGAGCAGGTAGGAAAAGGATACGCTTTAAAGTCGCTGATGAGGTCGATAAAGGCAGACTACGCAGAGGGCTTTGACGGTTACTTTGTTTTTGATGCCGACAATATCCTCGCAACAGATTACATTGAGCAAATGAACAGGACTTTTTCAAACGGCCATGATATAGTGACCAGTTACCGCAACAGCAAAAATTACGGTGATAACTGGATAAGCGCCGGATATGCGCTTTGGTTTTTGCGTGAGAGCAGGTATCTCAACGGCGCACGGCACCGTTTGGGCACAAGCTGTGCCGTGTCGGGAACAGGCTTTTTGTTCAGCCGGAGAATAGCCGATGAAATGGTCGACTGGCCGTATCATCTTTTGACCGAGGACATAGAGTTTTCGATCGACAGGATAATAAAAGGGGACAAGATCGCCTTTTGCGGTGATGCTGAACTGTATGATGAACAGCCGGTGAGATTTTCACAGTCATGGCGCCAGCGGATGAGATGGGCTAAAGGCTACATACAGGTGTTTAAGGGCTACGGTACAAAACTCATAAAAGGCATTTTCAAGGGAAGCTTTGCCTGCTTTGATATGTCTATGGCGATAATGCCGGCGTTTATTTTGTCTGCAATCTCTATTGTTTGTAACGTGTTGCTTGCGGTGCTCGGTGCTGTAAGGGGCGATGACCTTTTAATAGCGGTAAAGTCAGTGTCGGGGCTCTTGCTTAACGTATATATGACACTGTTTTTTGTGGGTGGTATAACGACGCTGACCGAGTGGAAGCACATTCACACGTCTGCACTCAAAAAGATTGCCTATGCGTTTACGTTTCCGCTTTTTATGTTCACATATATACCGATATCTATGGCGGCCCTTTTTTCGAAAGCAGACTGGAAGCCGATTGAACACACCGTATCGCTCAACGACCTTGCTAAACGCAAAGGGCAAGAGCGGCTTGCAAAGGCCGAGAGGTTATGATAGAATGTAACATATCCGATAGGGGGTGGCAAAATTGACTTTGTACGATGTGTTGGGTGTTGATATAACAGCCGGCGAAGATGAAATAGCCGAGGCATATACCTTGCTGGCGGAAAAGTATCACCCCGATAAGTACCAAGGAAATCCGCAGGTCGGAAGGCAGTGCCTGCAGGAGGTAAACGAGGCATATGCTCTGCTGTCTGACGCTCAAAAGCGCAAGGCATATGACGAGGCACTTTCACCGAAGAAGAAGCTTACAAAATCCCGCGCGACCGAGATCTTCCTTGCAATGATACTTTTGACGATAGCCGCTATCTGTGCCGCCTATATTCTGGATGCGTTGGAAATAATAAATATATTATGATGAAATCTTAAACAGAGTAATGTACTGCCCCAATTCATACGGACAGTATAGGCCCCCTATGGTAGTTTCTTTTGTTCTACCATATGACTAAATTCATATCAAAGGAAATAGGGTTAAACGTCAAAACACACCCTGCCTTATTGAGGCAGGGTGTGTTTGCTATTTAGTGCCTTTTGCAAGCTTTACCTTAAACTGTTTTCCGAAAATTTTCAGTTCGGTCATTCCGCCTGTTGCATACAGCATCGGCAGATACACCAGTACGCAAACAGCCGATTCCAGAACAGTCTTTGTAACGCAGTCGAGTTCTGTCATATACCTTGAGGCGGCGGCGCCGACAGTGACAGCGGCGACGGTGCACAAAAGCGGCCTTACCACCCAATCGACAAGGCTCAGTCTAGTATCCGAAACCTTTAGCACTTTGTTAAGGCACAAAAGCGATGTAAGCAGGTTGCTGAACACCGTCACGGCAATGAAACCGTTGATACCGAAGCGCGGCACCAAAATCCAAATCAATATTATTCTCAAAACAGAGTCAACCACATTGTAAGCAAATATATGCGTCTGCTGGTCGAGCCCGTTGAGCATACCTGTAACGACACTTTCCAGATACATAAGGGGGATAAGCGGTGCCAGAGCGACGATGAAGTAACCTACCTCATCGGTGCTGTAAACCGCTCGCCCTATGTCGTTGCCGAACACGAAGAACACCCCGCCTATCAGCATCGACACGCTCATTGTTAAATGTATACTGCGCTTGACCGGAGAGGAAATATTACCCTTGTTGCCGATCGATGCCGCGCTGCTTAGCTCCGGCACAAGAAGAGTCGATATCGCATTCAAGAACGCCGACAGAAAAAATATCACCGGCATCGCCATACCTCTAAAAGCACCGTACACAGACAGCGCCTCATCTCTTGAGCCGATATAACTTGCCAGACAACCGGGGACAAGCAGGCTTTCCACCGTTCTCAAAAGGGTGGTCAGATACCTTCCTCCTGCTATCGGCGCAGATATTGCGACCAGTTTTCGCACGACCGGATACGGAGGTGCGGCACGCGCGCCCAGCTTAGAAGTAAGCCCTCGCTTGTCACGCAGGTAGCCGATGTACACAAACAGGCACGACACAGCTTCGGCAATAGTATCGCCTATCAATACGGCGGCGCAGGCGTACTCCAGCCCTTTTGCGGCACAGGCGTCTATTATGGCGAAGATGACCGCTATCCTGACAAACTGCTCGACAAGCTGAGCGTTTGACGGAGTCATGGCTCGTCGGTTGGCGATGAAGTAGCC
>CAYYGY010000007.1:0-7594 GCA_964471735.1 uncultured Eubacteriales bacterium | reverse complement strand
AAGTAGCCTTTTATACAACTGGAGATACCCATAAAGGGAAGTGAAAACGACAGTATTTTCAGCGAACGGGCCGCTCTGGCATCTTTTATCCAATACAGTGCGATGGTGTCGCTGAAGGCATAGACAAGCACAGCCGATGCGACGCCGATGATAAGTGCAAGCGTTACCGCTCTTTTCAGTATCCGCCTGACCGATGCCGCTGTTCCGACCTCCAGCTCTTCCGCTATCAGGCGTGTTACGGCGGTGGTTATACCGCTGGTTGCAAAGGTAGCGGCAAGCATATAGACAGAGAAGATAAGCTGATACAGGCCTATGCCCTGAGAACCTATCTGACCTGAGAGCCAGACCCTAAAAAACATTCCTATCGTTCTCAGCAGAAGAGAGGTGGCCGTCATAATTGCGGCATTCTTAATAAATCTGCCCTTTTGCAAGCTACTGCACCTGCCCGTTGATACCATTGTACATTCTCGCAAGCGCGTTCCATGTCAGTTTGTCTACAGCCCCGTTAGGTTCTATGTCGTTTACGGTCTGAAATTTCTTGACGGCGGCCGTATCACCGGAATCGTAGTTTCCGGTCATTTCTACCGAAAGCAGATTATCAAACACCTTAGCGACTGTGTTGAGCATTATTTCAAGTATCAGCACAATCGGTAACGAATTGCCTTCCTTGAGCACAAAATCCCCGTCAGGGAATACCGCCAGCGTTACGGGCGGTGATGTGCGCTCTTTGACCAGCGCGTAGACATCGTTTAGCACAGTCCACGTTTCGTGGTTCATCTCGCCGGTCACAGGCAGGCCAAACAGTTGCTGAAAAGCTCTTACTGCGTTTGCGGTGTCTTCGCCGTATATACCGTCGACTGTTTCCATAGGCATATTGTTGCCGTAATGCGCAATCAACCTCAGCCTTTCCTGCAAGAGGCGTATAGTTTGTTCATTCATAGTTAACCCCTCAAATCATCGTAAAGAGATGCAATTGCGTTCCATGTTATAACGCCTACGATACCGTTGGGCGTCAATCCAAACTCGGTCTGGAATGCCTTGACCGCCGCGTCAGTAGCAGGGCCGAACTGGCCGTCGGGGCTTATCTTCGGCACCGACGGGAACGAGTCGGATATCGTTGAAAGGTAGGTCTGCAAGAGAAATACATATTCGCCGGTGGAGCCTAAACGCAACACCGTTCCGGGGTACAGCGCCGCTCTGCTCGGGTCGGTGTTCTGGTCGCTGATGATGCCTCTGTAAGCGCGGTATATCTCGTTCCACGTGTTTACGCCGACGATGCCGTCCTCAGGCAAGCCAAAGGTTCGCTGAAACGCCTTGACGGCGTTTGTCGTCGCATCGCCGTATATCCCGTCTACCGTTACTGCGGGCACGGTGTCGTAATATCTGCCAATGATGGCGAGATAGTACTGGATTATGGTGACCTCATCACCGGTGTCGCCGGGGCGGAGCACCTCGGAAAAGCGCTGGGGTATATCATTGAGCGTAAGGCCCTCTGAGTTCAGCTCAGCAAGCCGCTTTATTGACGAATATATGTACGCCACTCTGTACCATGTGGCGTTGCCTACGATACCGTCGGGTGTAAGGCCGAACACCTCTTGAAATTTTTTAACCGAATTTTCTGTTGCGCGGTCAAAAATTCCGTATACAGGCGAAACCGTAGGTATCGCAGGGTAGTTGCGCGCGATCCTGTTCAGCCTGAGCTGAAGCTGTTGCACCGAACGGCCTGCGTCGCCCAATCTCAGCGGAAGGCCGGGGTACGACGGGCTGTTTACCCTTACCGGCGCGTCGGGCACTATCTCTATGTCGTCGCCATAGTAATACTGCAATATTTCCAAAGGAGAGAAGCCGTTGTTGGCAAGGTCGACGGTGTCCCACTGCTTGAGGCCGTCGCAGGTAACGCCTCTGCCGCTGCAGTAGGCTGTAAACAGCGGCTCAATATTGCCCTGCCGCCTAACATAGCTGTTAAATATGTCATCGACGATGGCGGATACATTATCAAACACGTTTCTGCCGTTGACGAATGACTGGTCGTATGCCGTTGTGTTGGTAATATCAAAATCATAGCCTTGGCTGGGATACCACTCAGTATAAATTCTGTTTAAGGCAAAGGATATCTGGGCGAGTATATTCGCCCTGATGGCATCTTCCGGCCACGTGGGATAAATTTCGCTGGAGGCAACGTTTTTAATGTAGTCGGGGAAGGTGACGGTCACGTTTTGCGCCGGCTCCGACGGACGCCCGAGATGGACTGTTATGTATTCGGGAATGTAGGGCTGTGTTGGCATTATACCTCACCTCACAAGTTGGGTTCTGTGTTTTCATACTCGGTTTCAGTAGCTGAGCCAAATTCGGGCAACGGTATCATCGCTACGTTTTGAACTGCAGTAATGCCCTCAAAGACGGGCACATCCTTGCTTATTACGTTGAGATAGCCGGGGGCCTTTATCCTTATGTCATAGGTTTCGTAGGGGTGGAGGTTGCCCGACTGCTGTGACAATTTTCGGCTGACGGTCGGAAGCTCGACAACGACGGTCGAGCCGTTTTCATCGGTCCTGAGCTGGTGCAAAACGGTGTCGCCTTTAGTTATTACAACATCTGCGCCTGCGACAGGTGTTGCTTCCCTTGCTGTGAAAGTGCGTACTTGTATGTAGCCGAAGATGTTGCTCTCGGCGGGCGTTTGCATAACTATTTCCAAGGGTGCTTGCGGGGGTGCCGGTACGTATATCGGCGCCATTGGTATCTCAGGCGTTGCGGGAGGGGTGGGGGTTATCTCAGGTCTGGATACGGGTCTGGGCGGCATCTCAGGTTGCTCTGGGCGTGGGGGCTGCGGCATTTCAGGCTGTACGCCCGATTCCGGCTTTGGCGCGGGTGGGTCCTCGTCCGGTCGTGGAGTTTCAGGCGCAGGCGGTACTGCCGGTGCCCCTGTACCGCCCGAATTTACTCTGTCCCCGTTGGGATTGCCAAACTGTTGCTGTGACGGGGTTTCGTTAAAATGGCGCTGAGGATGTGCGTTGTTAAATTTAAGAAGGTCTGTGCGGTATTTTTCTATCATTTTCTTGATATCGTTGTCCATATTATCAACCTCTCAAAAGTGATTATATAATATATATATTTCCGCTTTTGGGCTAAAATAACCGACACTTTCACTTGTTTTGCGCGAAAGCGTCTTATAACAAAACAGAGAGGCCGCTTCTTAACGAAGCGCCTCTCTGTTTTGTTATTAACTATGTTACTGTTTTTTATAATACACCTTCAGCACAAGCTCATACAAAGCCTGCTCATCAGGGTACATTTCTGCATATTCCTCGCCCTGTATCATCTCGCCCGTAACGGTTTCAAACTCTATTTCGGCACCGCCGTTTAAGAAAACGGTTGCCAGATAGGTTATCTTTGACGCATCAAGCGAATTTATCGAATAACTGCTGAGCTTGTTATAAAGGCTCAGCGGTACCGTTATGTCCTGTTTCGTTTTTTCTATTATCTGTGCTGAAAACGATTTTATATAGCTGGTCTGCCTTTCAAGCCGATTGAGGCTGGAATCGAGGTCGTCATGGTCTCTAAGCAGAATGTAATCCAGAGCCTCCTGTCCCTTTAAGGTGACCTTTTTGCCTGTTTTTTGGAACGACGAGTCGTATTCATCAACGGTGACTCCGCCGACTAAGTCATTTATCTCAGATATCGCTGTCCACTCAAGGCAAAAATACGTGTTGATATTTATTCCGTACATCAGGTTCGACACTGATTCGACGGTGTTTTCACAGCTGAGTTCTTCACCTTGGCCGTAGGCGTACGAAAGACAAACCTGCATCTTTTCAGTGCCGATGAAATTGCCCTCCTCCGAGTACACCCTGACATTGGTCATTGCGTCGCGGGGAACAGATATGACGGTCGTTTTCCCTGTCTTGGTGTCGATGGCCGCCAGAAACAGCGCGTCAGCCTGACCGTGACCGACAGCGGTTTTTGACTTCCCGTTTTTGCCTTTGCCGTCAGTCCCGATAAAAAGCATGGTGGTCATATCTGAATTGTACTTATATTTCTCACCCTGATAAACAACGGTGTCGTCCTCTATCCCAACGCCGTCGCCGCTTAAGGTGATATCAGGCGCATTGCTTTTCAAAGCCAGCCTTCCTTTCAGCCACAAAACGCCGAAAGAGCCTGCTGTCAACACCGCAAGGCCGACAACGACCGCAACAACAGATAACAGCACCTTTTTCCATCGGCGGTCAAACAGCCTTCTGTGTTTCATATGCTTCGGGCAATAACTGTCTGGCTTCTTTTTATTTAGTAAGCTCATCTTTTATCAATACTCCCTGAACAAGATAGCGGTACCTTGAGTCCGAAATACAGGTGCTGAGCGTAACTATCCTGTCATCCGTTGTGATGTCGACCTCTCTTGTGTTTTTAATAAGGCTTGTAGGATTTTTAGCCGTTTCGATATACTCGGCATACGACTGCTCATCGCTGAAGTCATATGAATTAAGAATATGGCGGTTATCACTTCTGTAAGCGGAAAAAATACGGTATGTATAGATATGCCCCGGCGTGTAGATATAAAAATACTCGTTTTCGTTAAAAAAGGCTTCGTCCCTGAACTTGTGCAAGTGGCGAAACATCGACCCGTTCTTCATATTGTGCCCGTATATTACGGTGTTGGGGTCGGTAAAAAGATTACTATTAAGGCGCTGGATATAAATCGCGCCGTAGATACTGCTTTGTTTATTCAAATCGTGGTCAAGATAAAAATTGTCGTCCTCTTCGGAACTTTGAAGAACAGGATAATCAATATTTGTGTTTGGCACGGTTATCCAGCCGCAGACATCGGGATTCTCAGTGCGAAGCGACGCAAAATCTATCGGGTTGTCTGCATACTCTATCTGCGATTCGACAGACACCGTGCTTTCCGCCTTGTAATCCGAGGTGTCGGTCGGCCCGCCCAGCCACCAATACAGCACCAAAGAAAGCGTCAGCGCAAAAATCACCGCACATGAAATGAGCACAACTATCCACTTTGTCTTTTTATTTAAGCCTCGGTTTCCAAACAACGTAAATTCCCCTTTAAAAATATAAATATCCCATCCATAACCTTTTCAGGATTATTGGATGGGATATAAATTCAGCTAAATCTGTTTACCGCCCAATAATCAGGCAATAACCTTTTTAGTAGCAACGCCTACACCCGCCAAAGACAGGGCGCAGATAAAGAGAACGATGCCCATATGGTCGCCGGTCTCAGGAGCAGAGGTGCTGCCGTCGCCGCTGAGTCCGCTGACGCTGAATGTTGCGTTAGCCTTGATGTCGCCGGTTACCTTAACAACGATGACCTCGCTTGTGAGCGAACCGCTGACGATGGTGTAATTACCGCTGATAGTCCAGCCGGCAAACTTGTATCCCGTAACAGCAGTCGCTGTGAGGGTGTACGTATCAGTGGCGGTTACTTCCTTTTTAACAGAGCCTGCATTTGCGTTGTCATTTGTTAATTCGCATGCGTGCTGTGTTGTAGCTACCGGACTATCCACAGCCATAGCAACTGTTGATATAGAGAATAGAACGATAAGAGCAATTAAAAGAGATATGATTCTTTTCATGATTACAATCCTCCCATTAATAATCAGTACACATATTATACCATTGCGTAAATCAAAAATCAAGGCTAATTTTTTGTGCGTTTTCGACATAATTATCGCCTACATTTCGGCAGTTTTAGACCCGTCTTTTAAGCATTTGAACATTTGTCCCTGCGAATTGTAATAATATATCTCATCATCTATCACGCTTATGCCGTGTGGATTTTCGCCTTTGACAGCAACATCTCTCACCTTGGCGTCGTCATCGCTAAGGTCATAGGTGTGCAGGCCGCTTTCATCGGTAAATACCAACAGCCCCGTTTCGGCGATATTATACTCATCGACCTCGAAATAGGTTACCTTGCTTGCAGTGTTCGATGCGGCGACCGAGCTGAGCACGCCGTCTTGCTTGTAAAAAACGGTTGAGCCTTGCCAAGTGAAGCTTTCCATCTTCTCGTTGAGAAAACGGGCCGCACCGCTGCCGTCGGTCAAGGCAGAATACAGATAGCCGTCGTCAGCAATATACAAAATCTGATTGGTTACGACCAGAAACTGCTTTACCTGCAATCCGAGTGCGCTTATCTTTCCTGTCTTTATAAAACACTTGCTCAGCTTTCCTGAGTCGTGGGTGTAATAGATCCAGTTTCCGCTGACCATCATCGTTTCAACATCTGTCAGGATAGTCCGCTTAGAGTCGCCGTTATAGTTGCTGTAAACAGCGTCACCGTCAGATGTACGGTAAACTATGCCCGTGCCGTAAGGGCAGATGCTGTCGGCATTCTCGTCAATCTTGTAGTTTTTGCCGCCGCTTTGGCAACGCAAAATCCCCGTGCCGTCTACGTAAAACAGCATCGAGCCGTCAACCGCGACCTTTCCGCCGTTTAACACGTTGCTGTATGTCACCTCTGCGGTTACTACCGGCGTGTCATACGGCAAGGCCAATATCGTGCCCAGAATGACAGCGCCGACCAGCACAAGCATAAACACCGGCATCAAAACGCGCAATTTATATCCTTTTTGCATCAAATTTCACCTTCCAATGTAAAAATTATAATATCTCAAACGCAAACTTTTGTCAATTGCCTATTCCCTTACAGCGATTTTTGTGTTACAATACATAAAGAAACAAATGTTTTGGTGGTGCTGTTAATCATGAAGTATGTTGTTGTTCTTTGCGACGGTATGGCTGACCGCCCCGTCGAAGTCTTGGAAGGCTTGACTCCGATGCAAAAGGCATCAAAGCCAAATATAGACGCCCTTGCAAAAAAGGCTGCTGTCGGTTGTGTTCGCACCGTTGACGACGGTCTTGCCCCCGGCAGTGATGTTGCAAATCTCTCTGTCATGGGTTTTGACCCGCTTAAGTGCTATACCGGCAGGTCACCGCTTGAGGCGGCCAGTATAGGCATCAAGATGGCGGATGACGATATCGCCGTTCGCTGCAATCTTGTGACACTCTCCGACGAAGACGATTATGAGAAAAAAACTATGGTCGACTACTGCGCTGACGACATCTCTACCGAGGAGGCAGACGAACTTATAAAGGCGGTGCAGTCAGCGCTCGGCAATGACGAGTTTGATTTTTACACAGGCATCAGTTACCGCCACTGCCTTATATGGCACAAAGGCAGGGCCAAGGGTTATACCCTCACGCCGCCGCACGACATATCGGGGCAGGCGATTGCAGAACATCTTGGGGGACACTGCCAATCGGGCCTGATAGAACTGATGAAAAAAAGCGTTGCCGTGCTTAAAGACCACCCCATCAACAAGGCGCGCATCGCCGCAGGCAGAAAGCCCGCCACCTCAATATGGCTTTGGGGGCAGGGCAGCCGACCTGCGCTTGAGGATTTCAAGAGCAAGACAGGCGTTTCAGGCGCTGTTGTGTCTGCGGTAGACCTTATTAAAGGCATCGGCAAGTGCGCGAATATGGACGTAATCGAGGTCGAGGGTGCTACCGGCTATATAGACACAAACTTTGACGGAAAAGCCGCCGCCGCTATCGACGCGCTCAAAAACCACGACTATGTCTA
>CAYYGY010000006.1:0-13740 GCA_964471735.1 uncultured Eubacteriales bacterium | reverse complement strand
CAGAGCGGTCCTTGACCATTTTGCTTATTCTGTCCTCGCCCCAAGCGGTTATCCATTTGACCTGCTTGATCGCATCAAGTGCTGTGTCTGTGAAATCCGATACCGAGCAGAACCACTGCTCGGTCGCGCGGAAGAGAATAGGCGACTTGCATCTCCAACAATGGGGATACTGGTGGATTATCTTAGAAAGGGCGAAAAGGTGGCCTGTTTTGTCAAGATGTATCGCGATAGCCTTATTGGCCTCATCAGTGGTAAGGCCGGCAAACTGACCTGCATCTTCGGTCATAATTCCCTTGTCGTCAACGCCGACGACCATAGGTATATCCTTGTAATTTCTGCAAACCTCAAAGTCGTCGACACCGTGACCGGGGGCAGTATGAACGCAACCTGTGCCGCTTTCAAGCGTGACGTGGTCGCCGACTATGATATGCGAGGTACGGTCAAGGAAGGGGTGCGCCGCTTTCATATATTCAAGCTCGCTGCCCTTTATAGTACCTACCAACTCGAACTGTTCGATACCGGCGGCGGCCATTACCGAAGAGGCAAGCTCGGTCGCCATTATATAGTACTCGCCGTTTGCCTTAAACACGCCGTACTCATAATTTGGGCCTACGCATATTGCAACGTTGCTGGGCAAGGTCCATGTGGTGGTGGTCCAGATTACAAAATACGTCTTATCAAGCTCAGCACCAAGCTGGGACAGCTTACCCATATCATCAGTTACCTTGAACTTGACGTAAATGGAGTGACAAGGATCCTCAGCGTACTCTATCTCTGCCTCAGCAAGAGCGGTATGGCACTCAGGGCACCAATAGACAGGCTTTAGTCCCTTATAGATGTAGCCCTTTTTTGCCATTTCGCCGAATATCTCGACCTGACGTGCGACAAACTCCGGCTTAAGGGTAAGGTATGGGTTATCCCACTCACCTAAAACGCCGAGACGCTTAAACTGGTCACGCTGGTCGTCAACAAAGCCGAGCGCAAACTCCTTACACAGTTTGCGAAGTTCAAGCGGTGATACCTGCGCATCAGACTTCATTCCGGCGGCCTTACGAGCCTTAAGCTCCGTCGGCAGGCCGTGTGTGTCATATCCGGGGACATAGGGCGCTTTAAAGCCGCTCATATTCTTATAGCGCAAAACAAAATCCTTAAGTATCTTATTGAGCGCGGTGCCCAGATGTATTTTGCCGTTTGCATACGGGGGGCCGTCGTGCAAGATGTAAAGCGGCTTGCCCTCGTTGTGCTTGAGTATGTTCTCATAAAGCGAGTCCTTATACCAGCCTTCAAGCGCCGTCGGCTCTCTCGTCGGAAGACCGGCTCTCATCGGAAAATCGGTCTTCGGCAGATTCATTGTACTGTTGTAATCCTGTGGCATTGGTCTATCTCCTAAACAATTTATATGAATTAATCTTCATCATCGTCGATAACGATGTTAAATCCGCCGAAACGCTGTACCGGAACCTCCTGAGGCTCAACCGCGAGCTCCTCAGCAATCTCTTCGTCGTGCGCATCTATCACAGCGTCCTCTTCTACCGACGGCTCCGCTGTCAGCTCTGCGACCTCGTCAACTGCTTCAGCCGCCGCAGACTCGTTTTCCTTCATTTCACCGAGTATCTTTACAAGGTTTGAACCGACGCCGTCAGCATCGGCAGTTTCGGTCTTTTCCTCAGGTGTGGAAACAACGATGTTCTGTATCTCGCTGGGCAATTTTTCAATCGCCAGAATATGCTCTTTATATTCAGCGAGCATCTTTGAACGGAAAGCCGCAACCTCGTTCTTCATTACGGCCAGCAGGGCCTCCTGCTGTGCATATTCCTCTTTTGCGGAGGCCGCGACCTCATCAGCGGTCTTCTTTGACTTTTCGAGGATAGCGACTGCCTGTGCCTTAGCCGTATCTATCATTTCACGAACGGTCTTCTCAGCGTTCTCGGCATTTTCCGCAATCTTTGCCTCGCTCTCCGAAGCGAGCGCGTCGGCCTTCTGCTGTGCCTGCGCAATTATCTCGTCGGCCTTCTGCTGAGATTCCTCAGAAATCTGATTTGCAAGCTTCTGCGCACTGACAAGGGTGGTCTGAATGACGTTCTCCTCCTGCTTAAGGTCGTTGATGATGCGCTGCATATCGCGAACCTTTTTCTCATAAAAGCTTACTGTTTCGGCAACGGCGGTGATAAGCTCATCTACCTCCATCGCCTTATAACCGTTCATTCCTGCCTTGGGGAACTGGTAGTTAAGAAGCTGCTCAGATGTAATCATATAAAAAACCGTCCTTTTTTTAAATTTACCCACTATAAATATGCCTAACGGCAATTATCAAACACATTTGCGCGCCCTGAAAAGTATGCGTCCTTTCCGGCTTGAGCCCGGAGAATCATCAATGATGAACCGCCCCTTGCCGCGCACTGATACTGTATCACCCGATTTAACGGTGAAGCCGGTCTTTTGAATCTCAACTCCGCTGACACTGACAAGGCCTGCAGAAACAAGTTCCTCCGCCTTGCCTCGCGAAACAGAGCAAAGTGAGGCAACAACGCAATCAAGCCGCATGGAAGCGACCGTGTCGCTGATTTCTGCAAAGCTGTGTGCAACAGGCAACGGCGGGTCAAAGCCGAGCATTACTCCGACGCCCTCACCGCCGACCTTTGTAAGCTGAGAGCATATATGGCCTGCAAGCTTACTGCTGACAAAGATGACGGCTCTTGACGGCTCACACAAAATATCGCCGACTGTCTCACGCTTGATGCCGAGACTCATCAGACTGCCGAGATAATCCCTGTGCGTTAACTCAGCCGAGCGGCGCGACGTCACCGTAATGGCTTTGACAGGCCAATCGGCGCTGTCAGCAGAGGTATATTCGGAGAAAACGCCGAGCATAACCCTCTCAGCGCCTTCATATCCGCCGAAAAAACCATAGTTGCCGTATCCCTCGCATCCAAGCGCGGCCTTACACTCAGCAACGCCCTTTTCATCAAGAAAGCCTATGTATTTGTCTGTAAACCTGTCCCTCGCGAAAGCGACAGCATCGGCAACCCTCGGTGACAGCGAAGAATTATCGGCCTGCATTTTTAGCGGTAGTAACTGTCGTGCTCGTCAAAGAAAGCGTCTCCGGTTACATCGACATTGCTGGGGGTAATGACAAATGTGTTGTTAGCCGCGCGCTTGATCTGTCCGTTGTTTGCATATGCTACGCCGCTGAGAAAATCAACAAGGCGGCGCACGATCTCCTTCGGTGCATTTTCAAGGTTGAGCACTACAGTGTGCTTTGCCTTGAGATGGTCGGCAATAGCCGGAGCGTCCTCAAAGCGCTCAGGCTTAACAAGTACGACCTGAAGCTGTGCAGAGCCGAAATTTACAACCTTGTCCTTTGAGTTTGAGCGCACGCTGTTAAGGTCAAACGCCTTTTTCTCCTGCTCAGGCATGTCCATTTCCTCTTCTATATCCTGTTCGAACTCATCGTAATCCTCATCTGAAGGGGTGAAGAAGTTTTTAAACTGCTCTTTAAATCCCATGATAAAGCTCCTTTATGTAAAATATTTTGTTGCGCTTAGTGATAATGGCGCTGTCCGAAAAGAACGGTACCGAGGCGGATTATATTTGCGCCCGATTCGATAGCCTGTTCAAAATCTCCGGACATTCCCATAGACAGAAAGTCCATACTAATATTATCTATTCTTTTGCCTGAAAAGTCAATAAACAGTTTATACATTTTATCAAAATATTGCCTGATATCGTCCTCTTTTTCGCATATGGGCGGAATTGCCATTAGTCCCCGCACCTTTATTGAGTCGAATACGGCAATTTTTTCGAGAAACTGTTCTGCATTTGCGGCAGATATTCCCGATTTTGATTCCTCGTTTCCTATATTTATCTCGACCAGAATATCGGTCGTTATTCCCAGTGCCGCGCTGCGCTTTGATATCTCTTGTGCAAGGCCGACCGAATCCACCGACTGTATCATACTGACCTTACCCACGACCTGCCTGACCTTATTTGTTTGCAATTTGCCGATATGATGGCGCTGTGCCGATTTATCAAGTGCGTCAAACTTGGCGCAAAGTTCCTGCACGCGGTTTTCGCCTATCAGGGTAACGCCCTGTTTTATCGCGTGGTTTATCACCTCGACAGGCACTGTCTTTGTCGCGGCCAAGAGATGTATCTCCTCGGCCGTGCGGCCTGCTCTCGTCGCGGCAGACGCGATGCGCTGTTTTACATCGGCGTAGTTTTCATCAAACCACTTTATTCTCTCTTCAATTTCGCTATTCAACAGGTTTTGAGTCATACAAGTTTTTCCCCTTAACAACAACATCATCATACAAGTGCAGGCCCTCCTCAAGAGGGTCGGTTCTGGTGCAGACTACATAGCCGTTGCCATCGTATATTATTTCGACAGGCGTAAAGTATATCACCGAGCCGATATACACATACACGCCTTTACGGCCGTCTTCAACCTTTATTGCGTCTTTGCTGACACGCAGGCCCTCCTTACGGCTCATAACTATCTCAACAGCAGGCGAGCGAAGCTTTGAAAGGTCGGCGTTCATATAACTGCATTTAAACACGACCACCGCGTTCGACATATCGTCGCTTTTGTTTATACTTGCGACTGTGACGGGCACCTCATCTGACGTAGAAGTAGGTATCTCAAGGTACAACTGCTTGCCCACACTGAATTTCAGCGACTCGTCAAAGCTTACCTTGCAGGCGATATACCACTGCATATCGCTTACGACCTTGCCTACATAAGCATCCGCAACGACCGTTTTATCCGCACTGATGTTGTCAAAACATTCGGGTGTCAGATCCTCGATAATATCGGGATTAAGAACGCCCTCATAGCCGTCGACCGACGAAACAAAGTAGCCCGAGCAGGGCGCCGTAACACTTGCAACAGTGCTGCTTGCAGATGACTCCAGTTTGCCGCGTTCGACCTTAAGCTCGGAAATATATGCCGAAAAGTCGCTACCGCTGCCCGTTACGGAGAGGCGGCGATTTAAAAGCGTTAGATAAGTTTGAACGGTGTCGCCGATGTTTCTGTAATCGCCATTGGAAGAATTATTGAGAATATTGATGAGCGTCGAATCGAGCTGTTTATCAATCTGGTCGATAGAAACGACGATATCGGTGCTCATACTCTGCAATTTTTCTAGGTTTTCTATCTGGCGGTCAAGCTCCTCGATCTGCAGTTTTGCCTGCGCGCCGCTTTCATCGGAATACACATTTGCAATCGTGCCGCCGTTTGCAACCTTACTGCCGTTATCAACGCTGTAGCTGTAAACGCCTGTGACAGTTTTCTCAACAGTGTTCTCCTGTCTGATTATATAGGTTTCAGCGACCGATATAGTTTCTTTGGCGGTGAAAGAAAGGGCTGTTTCCGTTTTTATACTGGTGTACGGAACGACCAGCGCGTGATAAGCAACATATGAAATTATCAGGATACCGCCAAGCACAGCCAATATCCTGCGGAACGTTGTACCCATCACTGTTCCTCCCTTTTTTGCAAGATTTTTATCGCTTCGGCAACCATATCCTCACGCTCGTCGCCGAAGATCCAATTTATCCGTTTATCACGCCCAAACCAGCTTAACTGGCGTTTCGCATAGCGGCGTGTCTGCATTTTGAGGTTGTCTATACAGTCTTCAAGGCTCGCCTTGCCCTCAAAATAAGGCTCAAGCTCCTTATGGCCTATCGCCTGATCAGCGGTGGCAATATCGTTGCCGTAGCAGGCTCTCGCCTCATTAACAAGGCCGTCTGCCACCATTTTGTCGACCCTGAGATTTATCCTTTCGTACAACTTTGCACGGTCTTTATAGGTTATACCGATGATAACAGCGTCGTACTCACTCTCACCCGATTTGGATAGCGCCAGACGTTCGCTCATCTTGACACCGTCGGCTGTATAAACCTCCAGTGCCCTTACTATTCGCTTAAGGTCGTTTACATGCAGTTTTGCGCCGTACTCCGGATCAAACTGCATAATTCTATCAAGCAGTGCCTGATTGCCCTTTTGCTCAGCCTCATTATACAAGGCTTGTCTGAGCAGTGGGTCATAGTCCCCGCCGTCAAATTTTACGCCATCTATAAGTGAAGTGATGTAAAGCCCTGTTCCGCCGACGATAATCGGCTGTTTGCCGCGACCGACGATATCATCTATCGCACGCTTTGCGTCTGCGCAAAAGCGTGCAACATTGTACTCCTCACTAGGCTCAACAAAGTCTATCAGGTGGTGCTTTACTGCGCCGGTTTCCTCTTTTGTAGGCTTTGCCGTTGCGATATCCATTCCCTTGTAGACCTGCATTGAGTCGCAGGACACGACCTCACCGTTGAGCGCCTTTGCAAGCTCGACTCCAAGCGCTGTCTTGCCCGATGCGGTCGGGCCGACGACGGCGATTATCTTTATTTTATCCCTGACGGCCAAACTGCTTCTCCAATTCTTTGAGTGTAAGGCGGAAGGCGACCGGCCTTCCGTGAGGACAGTAACGTATGTCATCACTGCCTGCTATCCGCTTTGCGATTACCAAGAGGTCTTCGCCCGAACGGTCGCCGCCCTTGACTGCGGCGCGGCACGCCATATTGTGATATAGCCAGTCGAGATGGTCTATTTCAACAGAGTTTTTATGCTCGATAAAGCCGGCCGCTATCTCAGTCACAAGCTGTTTAACGTCGCAATCCGAAAGTATCGCAGGCACCGCCCTTACAAGCAGACAGCCGTTACCGAACTCTTCGAGCTCGAACCCTGTTTGGCTTATCTTATCCATATTGTCCAAAAGCGCTGTGCACTCCTCTTTTGAGAGCGTTACCGCTTCAGGTTCAAGCAGAAGCTGAGGGTCGTTATTTTCAGATGACCTAAGCTGCTCGTACAGCATTCGCTCATGCGCCGCGTGCTTGTCAATTATTATAAGCTCGTCTCCGTTTTCTGCGATAGCATATGTATTGAACGCCTCACCGACTAATTTTATGTCAACCTCAGGCTCAAGCGTTTGGTGCATATTATATTCAGGTTGGTCAACAGCCTTGCTTTCCGGCTCAGAGAGAATCTGTGCATCAGGCTTTGACGAAAACGATTGATAAGTCTCTGCAGGTGTGCTGACGCGCGCATAGCCCGATGTTACGCCAAACTTCGGCATCGGCGCTAAAGGCGCCGCTTTTTCACTCACTGCGCTCGACTGAACAGGTTTTTCCTGTGTGCGAACTGCAGGGGCGATGCTCTGCACAACATTTAAGTTCATGTTATGTAAACCAAGCTGAGCTGAAGCCTCGCTACCTGTCGAATAGACGGAACGGAAGGGCTTTGACCTCACAGCTTCGCTCTGCACAGGTGATGCAGGAAGTTTAATATCTTGCCTTATGTTATCCTTTTGCAGGGTGTCTTTTACACCGTAATAAACGGCATCAAACACAGCCTTTTCATTTACAAAGCGACATTCTATCTTTGCAGGGTGGACGTTTATATCGACATCGCCGCACGGTATGGTCATATACATCACGCACGACGGGAATCTGCCCACCATTATTGAGCCTTTATATGCCTGCTCAAGCGCGGCCATCATAGTCTTGGATTTAACGTAGCGGCCGTTTATGAAAAAGTGCTGCATACTGCGGCTTTTCCTTGCTTCGGAAGGCTTGCAGACAAGGCCGCTGACCTTTATGCCACCGACGGTATAATCAAGACCCAGCATACCGCCTGAAAACTCTCTGCCATACACGGCGTATGCCGCCGCCTCGATTCCGCCTTTGCCTGACGTAGACAAAACCTGCTTGCCGTCGCGGATAAAGCGGAACGATATTTCAGGGTGCGACAAGGCCATTCTGTCAATCACGCCGGCGACTGAGTTGGCCTCAGATGTGTCTTTTTTCAAGAATTTCATTCGAGCAGGCGTGTTGTAAAAAAGGTCGCGAACGATAATAGTCGTACCTTTTGGACAACCTGCCTCAGTGTGAGATACCTCTTCACCGCCGTGTATCGAATACGCCGTGCCGTAAGAACCGTCGACCGCTGTGAGCATATCCACTTTTGCAACGGCGGCGACAGAAGCCAGCGCTTCACCTCTGAAGCCGAGCGTGCCTATCTTTGTAAGATCAATCTCCGTCGATACCTTGCTGGTTGCGTGACGCAAAAATGCGATCGGCACCTCGTCAAAAGGTATACCGCAGCCGTCATCGGTTATTCTCATATAAGTTATGCCGCCGTTTTTTATCTCAACGGTGATAGTAGTCGCGCCGGCGTCGATAGAATTTTCTACAAGCTCTTTTATTACAGACGACGGGCGCTCGACCACCTCGCCGGCCGCAATAAGTTCTGCTACATGTTTATCAAGTACCTTTACGGGCATTCGCACGCCCTCCTCTCATTAAAGTTCTTTTGCCCTGTCAACAAGCTCATACAGTATCTTCATCGACTCTATGGGCGTTAAGGTGTTTATATCCAATATCTTCATTTCTTCGATAAGCTGTGATGCGGCACTGTCCGCTATCGTGATAGCGGCGGCATCGTCTGTGTTGCCGCGTTTCGCGGCAGTTTTGGGCACGGCCGCCGTGTCGCCGTTTTCGATAGAGTGAAGTATGGTTTTGGCTCTTGAAATGACATCGTCAGGTATACCTGCAAGCTTTGCCACTTCGATTCCGTAGCTTCCGTCGGCAGGGCCTTTGACAATGCGGCGCAGGAAAGTTATGTCGTCTCCGCGTTTCTTAACCGAGGTGTTGTAGTTGCGCACACCGTCAAGCTCTGTATCCAGCGAGGTCAGCTCATGATAGTGAGTCGCAAACAACGTTTTTGCACCGAGTTTTTTACGGTCACACACATACTCAAGCACACTTCGTGCAATCGCCATACCGTCGTATGTGCTTGTGCCACGCCCTATCTCATCAAACACAAGCAGACTGTCCTTTGTCGCATTTTCAAGTATGTTGGCGACCTCGCTCATCTCCACCATAAAGGTCGACTGGCCTGCCGAAAGATCGTCAGACGCACCGACTCTGGTGAATATCGCGTCTACTATTCCTATATCGGCCGATTCGGCAGGAACAAATGAACCTGCCTGCGCCAAAAGCGTAATTATTGCAACCTGACGCATATAGGTCGATTTACCCGCCATATTTGGGCCTGTTATGATGGCGCACCTGTCATTGATCATATCAAGGTGTGTATCATTTGGCACAAAGGGGTTTTTAAGTATATTCTCCACGACGGGGTGACGGCCGTTTGTGATAGTTATCTTGCCGTTTAAATTGATGTTGGGTCTTACATATTTGTTCTCATCAGCGACCTGCGCAAACGAGCACAGAACATCAAGCCGCGCTATTGCGGCGGCCGTGTCCTGAATTCGGACAAGCTGTTCCGAAATTGAATTGCGAACCGCCTCAAACACCTCGTACTCAAGCCGCTCAAGTCTGTCCTTCGCGCCCAGCACACGGGTTTCGGTCTCCTTTAATTCCTCAGTTATGTATCTCTCGCAGTTGGTGAGCGTTTGCTTTCTTATATAGTTATCGGGGACAAGGTGCTTGTAAGAATTGGTAACCTCTATGCAGTAGCCAAACACCTTGTTGTACTTTATACGCAGATTCTTGATCCCCGTTTTAGCCTTTTCCTCATTCTCTATCCTGACTATAAATCCACGACCGTCTTTAAGGTCTGCACGCAGAGCGTCGATCTCCTCGTTATAGCCGTCGCGGATAACCCCGCCGTCTTTTAAGTTGGCGGGTGCCTCATCGGATATCGCCGCGTCAATAAGCGTTCTTACATCTTTAAGCTCATCAATTTGATTATATATGGAATTGATTATTGAGGACGGCAAAAGGCATATAAGCCCCTTGATGGTCGGCAAATGGCTCAGCGTTGATGAAAGCGAGCGCAGTTCTTTTGGGGACACACTGCCGTACAGCACCCTCGACATAAGCCGTTCAAGGTCATACACGCCTGTAAGGGCGTTTATTAACTCGCCCCTTTGTACGGGAGAATTATATAAGTCCTCAACGCCGTTTTGACGTGAAATTATTGCCGCAGGCTGCAAAAGCGGGCGCTCTAGCCACGAGCGGATAAGGCGCTTGCCCATTGCAGTGCGTGTTTTATCAATGACATTGAGCAACGAGCCGCGCTGACTGCGTGAACGCATCGTTTGCGCCAGCTCAAGATTGTAGCGGGTAGACAGGTCAAGGCGCATGTACTGTGCCTCTGTATATACATTTACGGCGTTTATACTGTTAAGTCCCGTACGCTTTGTTTCATAAAGATAGTTAAGAGCCGCACCTATTGCCGACAAATCGGCGGTATCATCACCTATCTTAAGCTCTTCAAGTGAGCGGCCGAAATGTCTGCAGACAAGCTCCTTACAAGTTGCTTTGTCAAACTCGCTCTCGGCTCTCGGCTCGCTTCTGCACTCTAGCTTTGCCGTAACAAAGTGGGTTATCCCCTCGTCCATAGAGGCGGTGGGATTAAGAATGATCTCAGACGGCTGGAATCTGGCAAGCTCGCCTATGGCCTTGGCGGTAAGGCTGTCGCCCTCAAGCCTCGTCAGGTGCAAAGCGCCTGTCGACGCGTCAACAAAGCAGACTCCCGCCTCGTTGGTGCAAAGGCAAACGGCGCACAAAAAGTTATTGCGCGACTCATCAAGCATACTGTCCTCTATGACTGTGCCGGGCGTTATTACCCTGACGACATCGCGTTTAACTAGGCCCTTTGTCTTTGCGGGGTCTTCCAACTGCTCGCATATAGCGACCTTATAGCCGCGCTCAACCAGCCTTGATACATATGTCTCATAGCTGTGGAAGGGCACGCCGCACATCGGCGCCTTTTCCTTTTGCCCGCAGTCACGGCCTGTAAGCACCAACTCAAGCTCTTTCGATGCTATCACGGCATCGTCAAAGAACATCTCATAAAAATCGCCCAGACGGAAGAACAGGATCGAATCAGGATTCTGTTGTTTTATCTGCATATATTGTTGCATCATGGGTGAGAGCTCTGCCATTGTTTTCCTCCGCGTTTAAAATATCCTTACTTTTGTTAGATCTCAGTGACAGCCGCCGCAAGTAGAGCAACTGCCTGAACAGCCTTCTGCCGGCTCACAGGTGTCGGGGTCTGCACCGTCAAGGCACAGCTCGATAATGGCGTTCATACGGCCTACAACGGCGTCAAGGTCAGTCTTTGCCTTTGTGTAGGCCTGCATATTCTCATTGACCATAGCATCGGCATAGGTCTTGCGCAGTTCCTCATTAAGGGTCTTAAGCCTGTCTTTATCGGAATCTTCCTTGGCCATCTCTTCATCTATCTGCATACGCAAAAGATTGAACCGGCCTATAAGCTTTTGAAGGTCGCCGTCGGTGTCGTTTGCGATCCTTGCTTTGTGGTACTGCTTAAAACGCTCGTCTTCCTGAATTGCCTTGCCAAGCCGGCGTGCTGCTTCAATAATATCCATAGTTTATATCTCCCATCTTTTTTCTTTGAAGTGTTCCCTATTCGGAAACGTTTATTCTTTCTCCCTCAAGCACCCAGTTGAGCGCTTTTGTTACCTTTACGTCGGCAAAACTGCCTACATCATCACTGTTGCCCGCAAAGGTTATGCCGATGTTCGATGGTGTGCGTCCGAACACAAGACCGTCGTCGTGCCACTCTTCACACAGCACCTTAAACGTCTTGCCCACATAGGAGGCCGTGCGCTCAGCCGCAATTTTTTCCTGCAAGCTAAGCAGTTCGCCCATCCACTTTGCCTTTTCCTTATGGGTGACTGGGTCGTCCATCTTTGCGGCAGGAGTGCCCTCTCTCGGTGAATAAATAAACGTGAACAGCGAGGTGAATCTGACCTGTTCTACAAGCGAAAGCGTGTCCTTAAACTCCTCATACGTTTCGCCTGGGAAGCCGACTATCACATCGCTTGTAAGACTTATGTCGGGCATTCTTTCCCTCGCCGCCTCAATAAGCGAAAGATAGCGCTGTCTGTCGTAATGGCGGTTCATTATCTTAAGCACCCTGTCGTTGCCCGACTGAAACGGCAGATGCAGATGTTTGCACACCTTATCGCAATCGCGCATAGCATCGAGCAATTCTATTGTGCAGTCCTTCGGGTGCGAGGTCATAAAGCGTATTTGAAAATCGCCCTCTATATCATTGAGCATCCTTAAAAGCTTTGCAAAGTTTACCTCGTGGTCAGCCCCCTTACCGTAGGAATTGACGTTTTGACCCAGAAGGGTTATATCCTTAAAGCCGGCTGCTATCATCTGCTTTGCTTCTGCAATTATGTCCTCAGGCGAACGAGAACGCTCTCTGCCCCGAACGTAGGGAACGATGCAATAAGAGCAGAAATTGTTACACCCGTACATTATCGGCAACCAGCCTTTAAACTTGCTGTCGCGTCTGACCGGCACTTCCTCGGCGATAACTCCGTCGCGGTCGGGATTTTCGAAAATTCGCTTGTTCTTGGTTATCAGCCTGTATATCAGTTCAGGCAGGGTATGTATTACATGTGTACCGAAAAGCAGATTTACGTAGGGATAGCTTGTCCTGACTTTTTCTGCGATATGCTCTTGCTGTACCATACAGCCGCAAAGACCGATTATACTCTCAGGACGGCGTCGCTTGTGCACCTTGAGCGCACCGACGTTGCCAAACACCCTATCTTCTGCGTGGCCTCTTACGGCGCAGGTATTGAACAGTATCAAGTCGGCGTCCTCGGTGCTGTCGGTAAAGCCGAATCCCATCTCGGCAAGCATTCCCTTTATCCTCTCGCCGTCGCTTACATTCTGCTGACAGCCGTACGAATGGACAAAAGCGATCGGCGTTCTGCCGAAACGTTTAACAAGCAAGGGCGCCGCCTTCTTGGAATATTCTTTTTGTATCTCTATTTCTTCCTTCGAAACAACGCAAGTGTTGCAGCCTGACAATACTATTCCCCCGTTTCGTCTAGGTCTGATATGACCTGCAAGAGTTCGTCGGGCTTTGATATAACAGTTGCCGCACCGTTTGAAACAAGCTCGTTCTTTTCTCTGAAGCCCCAGAGCACGCCTACGGGGTAGGCACCGCAATTGACGCCCGTTTGTACATCCACACACGAATCGCCGATGAAAACACAATCGTCAGGCGTTACACCCAGCATGGCCATCGCCTTGACAGGCATAGCCTTGTCAGGCTTTACGGGAACACCGTCGGTCTGGCCGATAACAGCATCAAAGCGGTCGCCGAAAAAATCGTGCACTATCGCTTTCGCGGCTGAATCTATTTTATTGGTGACGACAGCGGTCTTAATGTTTCTGGCCCTGACGGCATCTAAAAGTGCAATGATGCCGTCATACGGCGCTGTGGTATCCATCGAGTGGTCACCGTAATGCTCGACAAACGTTGCCAAAACCGCGCTGAGCGTTTTTTCGTCACGTGCGGTATCGGGCAAAGCGCGCTCGATCATTTTTGCAATGCCGTTGCCTACAAAATACTTATATTCATTCTCCTCGTGCGGCTCAAAACCGTGAGCTTTCAATGCATAATTTGCTGACCCTGCAAGGTCGGTTATAGTATTTACAAGTGTGCCGTCCAGATCGAACAGCACGGCTTTTATCTTACTCATGAGCATACTCCCCCTAATAATAAAACATTATAACAAATATATCGCTCTTTTTCAAATAAAAAGTTTTGAAATTCAGAGATTTTATGGTATACTGTAAATGTGCACTGAGCAAAGCGGGTTAAGTCAGCTTTTCAGGCATAAAAAAACAAGCCTGTTTTAAAACAGACTTGTTGGAGCTGATAACCAGAGTCGAACT
>CAYYGY010000005.1:0-15151 GCA_964471735.1 uncultured Eubacteriales bacterium | reverse complement strand
TTCCCCGAACCCCTTTCTAAACGACCAAAGGGTCAGCGACCCTTTGGAATCCTTTTCGGCTCGAGCATCACCATCAGCTTGTACAGTCTACTGCTTTTCGGCGTGGCCGATCTGTTGCCTCATCGGTATGGTTTCGTATCCGTAGGCTTCAAAAAGCTCGGACACCGTAACAAAAGCATAGCCTTGCTCGGTTAATGCAGGCAGTATACTGTCCAGCGCCTGAAGAGTGTTCTGGTGCTGATGCATACACACTATATCGCCCTCTTTGACATAGGTAAGCACCGTGTTGACAATGTAGTCCACCTCAGTGTCATCACTCCAATCTCTCAGGGACAGCGGACAGTCGAAGGTGCCGATACAGGGCAGACCTACCTGCTCCATTGCGTCGAAAACAGTGTCATTGCAGGCAAAGTTAGGAAGCCTTGCAACCTTCATTGTGTAGCCCGTGATGCTTTTCATTTTATTCTGTGCCTCGGTAAAATCAGCCGCGATAGCGGCGGCATCGCTCAACGAGGTCATATCGGAATGTGTGTTTGAATGGTTGCCGTATTCCATACCCTTGTTTATGGCATACAGCATATCGTCCATATAAAGTGCGGAAAGGTTTTTACCTATCACGAAAAAAGTGGCGTGCCCGTTATATTCCGTAAATTTTTTTACGAAATCACGCGTCATGACGTTGGGACCGTCATCAAAAGTAAGCGCAATCAGTTTTTTTGTCATATCAGGCCCGTTCGATTCGGCTTCAGCTTCGGCATAGGCTGAACTTACCTGTGAGATGACGGCGACGCTTTTCGATTCGGCGGTTTCACTTGACGAAACGATGTCGGCGGTATTGTCTGCAGAGCAGGCACAGGCTGAGATAAAAAGCAAAATCGCCAGTGTCAGTGATATAAGTTTTTTCATTTTTGTACCTCATTTTATAATTTTAAATTTGCTTGCGCATCTTAATTTTGAAAGGTCTATCTGCGAAACAACTATGCCGCCGAACATTATCGCACAGCCAAGTATTTCTGTAACCGAAAGGCCTGTGTAGTCGGGCGCATTAATTATCATACCGTAAAAAACCGCCTCTCCTATGGCGCTGAAAACAGATTCGGTGGACATTATAATTGCGGCGGCTGTGGGGTTTGCATCGCGCTGGCCGATTACCTGACACGTGTATGCAACGCCTACCGACATCACTCCGCCGTAAAGCAGGGGCAGAACTGTCGACTGAATCTGTGACCAAAGTGACGGTATGCTTTCAATTTCAAAAAGCGATGCCCCGATAAAACTGAAAACACTGCAAAAGAAAAACTGCGATAAGGAAAACTTTATAGGCTTAAGTGAGGCTGTAAAACGGTCAATGCAAAGGATATGTATTGCCCAGAAAACAGTTCCGATAAGGGTGAGTGCAATGCCGAACGCCTCCTGTTGAGGGCTGACGGCAGATTTTCCGGTCGGCATACACAGAAAAAACAGGCCCAAAACAGCCAGCGCCGCGCCCAGCCAGACGTTGGCACCGCTTTTCTTTTTAAGAAAAACAAAGCTGATTATCGGCACCAAAACGGTGTAAAGCCCTGTTAAAAATCCTGACTTGCCTGCGCTGTTCATAATAATTATGCCGTATTGCTGCAGATTTGATGCGGCACAGAGCACGGCCCCGCACAGCGCGCCGTATTTTGCATATTTTGCAAAATCTCGCGTTGTCAGGCGGTCGCGCTCGAAAATCAGTATAACGGGAACAAGCGATACCGCACCTATTATGTATCTGATTGCGTTAAACGAAAGTCCGCCTATGCTGTCTGCGGATTCCTGCTGTGCGACGAAGGCAAACCCCCATATCATCGCAGTGAGCAGAAGGAAAACATTGCTCTTAAGTTGAGAGTTCATAACATATCCTTTCAAGGTTTAGAAAATTATAACATGCAAAGGATATATTTGCAACATCAACCAAACAAAACGAAAAAGCGTCGGTATCAACCAACGCTTTTTTTCTAAAATATCATATGCTTCATACTTGAAAGCATATCCTCTACTGCCGCCAGCGCGCGGTGAGCGTGGCGCTTTGTGCTTTTCATTCCCTTGCAGTCCGAAAGCATTACCGCCGATGCGGCGCCTATTGCTATGCCCACTGCAACGCTTGCGGAAATACAGCCTATTGAAGTTCGTCTCATTTCTTATCCCTACCTTTACATATTCTCGGTTTTATTGTTTCACTCATATTAGAATTTATAATTGTGCAAATTTGGTATTGATTTTATTTTTACATATTGTTACAATAATTTACATTATTAAAATTACCGGAGGTGAAGATAATGAACAATACGGTTAAGCGCATTACGATGACAGCAGTTTTTACTGCTCTGATTTTCGTTTTCACCTTTGTCGTTAAAATTCCGACTGCTACGGGATATGTTCATATAGGCGATGCTGCGGTGTATATCGCGGCCGGTATGCTGGGTTGGCCGTATGCTCTGCTTGCGGCAGGCCTCGGCGGTGCGCTCAGCGATTTGCTGGGCGGATACACGGCCTATATATTGCCTACATTTATAATAAAGGCGGCACTGACAGTGCCTTTCACAAGCAAAAACAGCAAACTGCTTTGTGCGAGGAATGCAGTCGCAACGGTAATTGCGGCGGCAATAAGTATTGTCGGATACTATTTGACCTATGTCGTGATTCTGGCTTTTTCCGCAGAGCAGCCGCTTGGCTCGGTGTTTACTGCTGTACCTTGGGTAAGCGCGATGGCAACTGTGCCTGACAATCTGGTTCAGGCTGTTGTGGGCGGCGTTGCGTATTTTATTATTTCTGCCGCCCTTGACAAGGCAGACTTTAAAGTATTAATTTCAAAGTAACAAAAAAGCATCTGTGAGAAATCACAGATGCTTTTTTAGCCGTTACTGCTGATCAGACTATTCTCCGAATTTTTCCCGCAGCTCAAACAGCGCCTTTTTCTCGATACGTGACACATATGAGCGTGATATTTTAAGCTTGGTTGCCACCTCACGCTGTGTCAGAGGTTGTCTGCCGTTGAGTCCGTAGCGCATCTCGATTATAGTCCGCTCCCTGCTTCCGAGCGAGGTTATAAACCGCTTCAGACTTGCAATTTTCATGGCTGTGTCAATATCGTCAACGATGGTGTCTTCGCAGGCGATAACGTCGATAAGCGTCAGCGTGTTGCCGTCTTTGTCGGTGTCAATAGGGTCGTTTATAGACACGTCAAACGCTGCCTTTTTTCTGCTTCTGAAATACATCAGTATTTCGTTGTCGATACAGCGCGAGGCATAGGTTGCAAACCTGACAGCCTTTTCACCGTTAAAGGTCGATACGGCTTTAATAAGTCCTATCGTGCCTATGGAAATGAGATCGTCCTGATCAACATCGGCGGAGAAATACTTTTTCGCTATGTGCACGACCAGCCGCAGATTGTGTTCTATCAGAATGCTTCGGGCTTGCTCGTCGCCCTGCTTGATGCGCTCAAGACACTCTTTTTCCTGAGCAGGCGTAAGCGCTTTCGGAAAGCACCCAACCAAATTAACGTGGAGAACGTAGAACAAAAAATTTTGTATCAGCGAGCTGAAAAGCTGTTCTAACATCAATAACCAACCCCTTTGCAAATACTTATGCAAAGCGGTGCCTGTACTTTGCGTGTCCGCTTAAATATTTTAGGTTGCAACTTTCTTGTGAAAGATAATGGTTGCATAATTTGAAAGGCGGATATATAATTTAAATGCAGATATTGTAAAGAAAAACACTTGTTGCACGGAGGTTCAAAAATGGTACAGATATCGCCATCAATACTCACTGCTGATTTTACAAAACTCGGCGACGCTATTAAAAAGCTGGAAAAAGCACAAGTAGAGATGCTTCATATTGACGTTATGGACGGCATCTTTGTGCCAAATATTTCGATAGGCCTGCCTGTGTGCGAATCTATCTATAACGCAACAAAATTACCGCTTGACGTTCATCTTATGATAACTAAGCCGCAGCTATATGTAGAAAAATTTGCAAAATATGCCCAGCGCATATCAATTCATTACGAAAGCGACTGCGACGTTCTTGAAACGCTCAGAATGATTAAGCAGGCGGGCGCTATGCCCTCCGTCACTATCAAGCCTGCGACCCCTGCTGAGGCAATATTTGACCTGCTTGACGAGGTTTCAATGGTGCTTGTTATGTCGGTCGAGCCGGGCTTCGGCGGACAGTCCTATATTCACAGCGCAACTGAAAAAATCGCCGCGATCCGAAGGGAGGCAGACCGCAGAGGTTTGGATATAGATATTCAGGTAGACGGCGGAATAAACCTGACCACCGCCTCTGAGGCCGCAGGTGCCGGCGCGAATATCCTAGTCGCAGGAAGCGCTTTGTTCAATGCGGAGGATATGACCGCCGCTGTTGCTGAGCTGAGAAATGCCGCGAGTAAGCGCTGACGCCTAGTTCGCCGATAATGTTCAGGCTTAACAGCTTGCCGTGTTCATTTGTGTAAACTGCGGCGGCTGAGGTGCCGATTTTGTCGGCATATTCGCTAAGTATCAGTTCTTCACGTTTTGAAATATCGCTTACAGTAAGCCTGTATCTGTTGTTGAGCAGATGCAGGCTTATCGGATTTTTAGAGCCGTTTACCGCAAACCGCTCAGCTACGCTCATAAGGTCGTCGGCAGAGCAGAGCTCCCACACCGAGCGGTCGTTTTCAGAACGTTTAAGTCCCGTCACAGATGCAGGTTTTACCGCAGTAAAGTAAATTATACAGCCTCCGTTAAGGGCTGGGAAGACCTCGATTATCATTTTGCCTGAATGTATATCAAAATCGTTTTCTGCGCCTATCCTCTCAAGCAACTCGTTTATTACACGCCTTGTTTTTGCTTTGTCATAATCAAGCTCGTCGTATGTAATGTTGAGGTCAATAAGGTCATTTTTATCAAGCTCGATTTTGAGTCTCTGAGGAGATTCAAAGTAAATACGCACCTTTTCTCACTCCTTTATAAGAAATGATACACCACTGAGCAACGCATAAACAAGCGGAAATAAACGGCAAGTGATCATCCTCAATTCATAATATGCTCACTTTGCGCATATTGGCAAAGCAAAACGCCAATAATATCACAGAGGTGATCGTATGAGAGGCAAGAAAAACAGCAGTTGGCGGATTTTTTGGCGCACCGTCCTTATAATGTTGATAGGAGTCGGGCTGATAGCGTTTGGATTTTTCTCCGCTATGTTTGTTTCGGCCGCCCTTGTTTAGATCGGTGTCACAAAGCTTGTGGTACCGATTAATTTTTAGTGATTTATAGTTATAAATTTGTAGACAATACGGGCAATTTGTGATAAAATTAGTTAATAAAAGCATTATTGTCCGCCAAGGACTCCAACCAAAAGAAGGTCAAGGATATGATGCTCGGGCAGGCATATAATTACAGAGAGGCAAAATAGCGATGATAAAAAAACAACGAGCCGCCGAGGTAGAGAGATTGCTCAGCGAGGCCTATCCCGACGCGCACTGTGCACTAAATGCATCTGCACCGCACGAGTTGCTGATAGCAACAAGGCTGTCTGCTCAGTGTACGGATGCAAGAGTAAATATGGTCACGCCTGCGCTTTTTGAGCGGTTTAAATCTGTCGATGACTTTGCCGATGCAGATGTCGACGAGGTCGCACAGTACATACGTTCCTGCGGTTTATACAGGACAAAGGCGGCGGATATCGTCAATATGTGCCGTCAGCTTCGTGATAATTTTGGCGGACGGGTGCCTGATAATATAGACGACCTGACTTCTCTCAGCGGCGTAGGCAGAAAGACAGCCAATCTTATTTGCGGTGACATTTACGGCAAACCGGCTGTTGTAGCTGACACCCATGTTATACGCATAACAAATCTGCTCGGTCTTACTGAGGGCAAAGATGCATATAAGGTTGAAATGCAACTTAAAAAGTTGCTGGATCCGGCAAAGTCCAATGATTTTTGCCACAGAATCGTTTTTCACGGCAGAGCCGTTTGTATTGCGCGCAGACCAAAATGCGGAGAATGTCCGCTTGCATCTGTTTGCAAATACTTTGAAAAAAATTACATAAAAAGGAGTTAGCATCATGGAAGAGAACAGAAACATTAACGAGCAGCAGGAAAACACTGTTGAAACTCAGGTCGAGCAGAAAACGACAGAGGATACAACCCAACAGGTTCAGCAGCCTAGCGCACCGATAAATCCTTATGCGGCCGGATCAAACTCTAGCACGAATGTACAGTATCAGCCTGCGCAAAACACCTTTGTTTCACCGTTGCTTAACCAAAAGAACACTGTAAATCATGGTATGGCGATCGCCTCTATGGTGCTTGGCATTGCAGGTATCGTGCTTTGCTGTTGCTGCGGATTATCTATAATAACCGGCATTGTGGGACTTATCCTTGGTATCGTTGCCAGGGCAAAGGGCAACAACGAGGGTTATTCATTGGCAGGTATCATACTTAATGGCGTGGCGCTGGCTCTCACCGTCGCTTATGTTATTTATTGTGTTGTGGTTTTGGCTACAGACCCGACTTTTTTGCAAGAGCTTGAAGAGGCGTGGGGAATGTATGAAACGTACGATATGTATGACACCCCCAGTAATTATACATATTATTATGACTATGATTATACTGCCGCGTTGGGAAGTTTAATTAAGTAATCACTTGAAATTTTTGTATTAATGTTATATAATTTGACCTGTGGGGTATCCTGCAGGTCAATATTCGGGGGCGTAGCTCAGCTGGGAGAGCGTACGGTTCGCATCCGTAAGGTCGAGAGTTCGATCCTCTTCGTCTCCACCAAAAGAGAGACAGACGAACCCATTTCTGGTGGGTTCGTCTGTCGTTTTACTTGTTTAACCAAAGCGTACATTTTCTGAGTTTTTCTTCATACAGTAAAAAGGTGCTTGAAATCAGCACTTAATTATCATATCTTATATATAAGAAAGTGTGGTGCATATTAATGCTGTTTTTCTACATTCGTCACGGCGACCCCACCTACAACCCAAATGAGTTGACGCCGTTGGGACATCGGCAGGCAGAGGCCGTCGGTAAACGGCTGGCGCTTTACGGCGTTGATAAAATCTATTCTTCACCGTCCAACAGGGCGATTCAGACGGCACAGCCTACCTGTGAACTGCTGAAAAAGGATATGACGCTTCTGGATTTCTGTGATGAAAAGTATGCATGGAACGATTTTACTGTGGAACTTGAAAACGGAAAGAGGACCTGGGCTTTTTCTGATGCGAAAACGCGTACGCTTTTTAATAGCGACTCTGTTAAAAAGCTTGGCTTTGAATGGTATGACCATCCTGCCTTTGAAGGCACTAATTTTAAAGCCGGTATCCACCGCATCGGCTCAGCGCTGGACGAACTGTTCGCCGAACTGGGCTATGAGCATATAGAACACACCGGTACATACAAATCTGTCCGTCCCAATAATGATCGGGTAGCACTGTTTGCACATGCGGGATTCGGTGTGGCATTTATGAGCCATGTTATTGATATTCCATACCCCGTCTTTGCCACCCGTTTTGATATGTCACTTTCCTGCGTTACCGTGATCGACTTTCGCGATGAAGGTGAGCTCACTGTTCCCAGAATCCTTACCTATTCTTCTGATTCCCATATTTATAAAGAGGGGCTTCCTACAAAATACAACAACAGTATTCGGTTTTGACCTTCGCTGTGTTATAATATCCGAAGAGGGGTGAGTGTATGCAGGAGGATATCAAATCAAAATTATCGCTCGCGGTGTCGATGTTTATATTCGGCACGATCGGCATATTCAGGACATACATTCCGCTCTCGTCAGGGTTTATCGCCTTTGCAAGAGGCGCTGTCGGAACTTGCTTTTTGCTGGCGGTAATTTTGATTTCGCGCAAAAAGGTAGCATTTGATGCAATAAGGTCAAATCTTGCGTTGCTAGTGCTTTCGGGCATTTTGATAGGCTTTAACTGGATACTGCTGTTTGAAGCCTACAAGTACACCACCGTTGCGACGGCCACTTTATGCTACTATATGGCACCTATTTTTGTTATCGTCGCATCACCGTTTGTGTTTAAAGAGCGTCTTACGCTAAAAAAGGCGGTGTGCGTGGCGGCCGCCCTTGCAGGAATGGTCTTCGTTTCCGGCGTCTACCGTATGGGCGGGTCACTTTCCGCAGAATTAACAGGCGTTTTGTTTGGGCTCGGCGCGGCCTTGCTGTATGCAAGCGTGATACTGATAAACAAAAAAACAACCTCTGTCGGTGCCTATGATAAAACGGTGACCCAGCTTGCGTCGGCGTCGGCCGTGCTGTTTTGCTACGTACTGATTGCCGAAAGGGATGCGTTTGCCAAGCTTGATTTAAAAAGCACGGCACTGCTTATACTCGTCGGTATAATCCACACGGGTGCCGCGTATGCGCTGTATTTCGGCTCAATGGAAAAACTCAGCGCCCAGACAGTGGCGATATTCAGTTATATCGACCCTGTTGTAGCAATAATTCTGTCTGCTGTCTTACTGAAGGACAAGATGGGACTGCCTGAAATCATAGGTGCGGTTATGATACTCGGCGCAACTTTTGTAAGTGAGGTCCCATTGACAAGAAAAAAACGGCAACATACAACTTAACAAACAAAAAAGGAGAGGCGTTTTATAAAACGCCTCTCCTTTTTTGTTTGTTTAAAGCTTTTCAAGACACTTTTCAAACAGCGCCTTGCAGGTGATCGCGTTGCCGATTGCAGAGGTATCCCCATGCTCAATGCCGAGCGCGGCGGCAAGTGGGAGCAGTTTGTAACTGTCTAAATCCTTAAACACCTTTTTTGACAACGCCAGTGTATCAATAAGCTTAAAACTGTATTGAGCTTTTTCTATAGCCATTATGACAAAATCGAAGTCAAACCCTGCGTCGTGACCGACTACCGGCAGGCCGCCTATGAAGGATACAAGCTTTTTCAAAGCAGGCTTGGCCTTCGGCGCTTTTGCTAGTATAGCATCTGTAAGTCCGGTTGCGGCAGCAACATCAGACGGCAGGCAGATTTCGGGGTTGACATGCGTTGCAAACTTTTCGACTATTTTGCCGTTTTCGACCTTAACGGCGCCGATGTCGATTATACGCTCTCTCTTATAGTTGTCGCCCGTCGTTTCGAGGTAAACGACAGCGTATTTATCATTTAATTTTTTGCGTTCATCTGCGTTTGTGATATCTATGTATGAGTATGACGACCTGCAATCTATTGTAACCGTTTTGTCGCCTTCATTGTACCAGTTTACGATTATGAAAAGGTCGGCGGCAAAAACGAATATCAGTGCAACAAGGCCGATGAGCATATCTATCATCGAAACAGCACCATAGACAGCAAGACTCACCAGAACAATGAGCGTCATTCTGATGCCCCAGCGCTTTTTTATCAGCAATTCCTTTTTATAGTCTTTCATATTATCGCCCCTATGTTTCGGTTAATTTTAGTATACAAAATTTTTCAATTTTAATCAAGTGCTTTTAGTGATTTACAATTGAACGGCGGGATGTTAAAATTAATATGACAAAGGGGGGCGCCGATATGACAGGATATGAGTATGAACAGGCGGTGGGCGAGTATCTCTTGCGTCGCGGCTATGACAAAGTAAGCGTTACAAAAGGTTCGGGGGATTTCGGTGTCGATATCGTTGCTGAAAATGGGAACAGCCGCGTTGCTGTTCAGTGCAAGTATTACTCCGGTAAGGTCGGATTGGACGCAGTTCAGCAGGTGGTCGCGGGAAAGGCTGTATACGATTGCGACAGCGCGATGGTCGTGACTAACAGCACCTTTACCCCTGCGGCAAAGCAACTGGCAGAGATAAACTCAGTCGAGCTTCTTGACCGAGTTGACGCAAAGGGCAGGAAGTTTCTGCCGATGATATTGCGTGTAGCAGGTGCGCTCGTTTTGGGATTTATTATGGTGCTTATCGTAAAATTTACTTACGATCAAGCGCAGATATTTATCACTGCCGAGGATTATCTGTCGGCGGTGCAGACGGTGGCGCTTGCAGTCGTTGTATTAGCGGCTGTGATGCTGGCTTTGGTGACAGCGGCAAAGCTTCGCCGCCGCATAGCTGACACACACAGGTCGGGACCGACCCGACGCGACCGCAAGGCAGAGCGCGGCTTTGAAGACGAGCTTGAGGGCGTCCTTCCAGACGGATTTCGCGGATATATTAAGCGCGGGCGAAGCGGCAGGGGGTACAGCCAGAGCAGAATTTGCCTGTTATCTGCTGACGGAGAAAATGCTCTGTCGAGGCTCAAAAATGAGTACCCTGCCGAATATGAGATGCTCTACGATGCTTTCTGCGTGTTTCTGGACGGTCAAAGAATACATCAGAACACCCTTCAGCGAAAACTGCATCTGTATCATACCGAGGCAGGGCGCGTGTTCGACGCGCTGGAGGCTGTCGGCTTTATAGGCGAAGAAGACGGCAGGTGGGAAACCCTGCTTACTGAGGATGAGGTAATCGAAAAAATAGACGAATGTGAGCGGGAGGATATGTAAGTAATTTTAGGCAGTTGCTTCGTATAGGCGTAAAAAACAAAACAAAAACCGTGCAGTAGATTTTTTGTCAACTGTACGGTTTTTGTTTTTCTAAGGATAGATTTTTTATTTGTGAAAGTGGTTGTATACGCTCTCAGCGGCAGGCTTGGTCATTCCCTTGACCTGCATAAGGTCATCAAGCTCTGCCTGCGAAATGGCGGCAACGGTGCCGAAGTGCGCCATCAAGGCTTTTGCTCTGGTTTCGCCAATGCCTTCTATCTCGGTCAGGGATGAGCCGAGCATTTTCCTCTTTCGCCTTTGCTTGTGGTAACCTATGGCAAAGCGGTGCACCTCTTCCTGAATTGAGTACACGAGGGCGTACGCCGCTTTTGTTGCTTTAATCGAGATTTCATCGCCGTCGGACGTGATGGCGCGGGTCTTGTGGCGGTCGTCCTTGACCATACCGAAGACAGGAACGCTGATTTTCCTTTTTTCAAGCATTTCCTTCACGGCGTTTACCTGCCCCTGACCGCCGTCAAGGAGTATTAGGTCAGGCATACGACTGAAGTAATTGTCGCTGTAGCCTTTTTCATACTCGTCAAATCGGCGCGACAATACCTCGACCATCGACGCACAGTCGTCGTTTGCGTAGCCGTTTATCTTAAATTTACGGTATCCGGCTTTGTATTTTACCCCGTTTCTATACACAACCATACCGCCCACCGTTTCGTCGCCTGCCGTGTGCGAGATGTCGTATGCCTCAATAAACTCAGGTGGGGTGCGAAGCCCCAGAAGGCGGCTCAGCTCATCCAGCCCTGCCGTTTCGTGGCCTGAACGGCTGTGCTTTTCCGCAAGAAACTCAGCGGCGTTTTGCCTGCACATCTCAACAAGGCTTTTTTGCTCGCCGCGTTTGGGTATAACTATGCTGACTTTTTTTCCGAGTTTGGCGGAAAGCCAGTTTTCAAGCAGTTCGCCGTCACAAAAATCACCGTCCACCGCTATTGAGCGGGGTATTTCTCGATTCATTGAATAGTATCTTCTTATAAATTCGGCGCGCGCCTCTTCGGGTGAGTCCACTGCATCGGTAAGAAAATGCTCTTGGTCGCACAGCCTTCCGTTTCTGAAGTTGAATATTTCGAAACAGGCGCCGTCAGGTGCAGATGCAAGTGCTATTACATCCTGCTCGCGCACTTTGGCTTCTACTACCTTTTGCTTTTCGCTCATTGCGCGAAGGGCGGTTATCCTGTCGCGAAGCCGAGCGGCTTTCTCAAATTCCAGATTTTCCGCTGCCTCTGCCATCTGTGCTGACATTGTCGCTATGGCTGCCGCCGAGCCATCGGTCAGAAACTCAAGTGCACTGTCGACAGCCTGCTCGTAGTCCGAAAGGCTTATCTTTCCGCAACACGGAGCACTGCATAGGCCTATGTGATAGTTAAGGCAGGGGCGGCCCTGCTTTTTGCCCATATCCCGTGCGGTTTTCGAGCACTGAGGCAGCTTGAACGCCTTTAGCGCGGCATCGACCGAGCGCGTGACGTTGAAGCTTGAGTTGTACGGGCCGATGTACTGCGCTGAATCGTCAAGCATCTGCTTGGTTGCCTTTACCGTGCGCCAAGGGGCAGGTGAGACCCTGATGTAGTGAAAGCCTTTGGCGTCTTTGAGCAGAATGTTGTATTTTGGGGAATGCTGTTTAATCTTCGCGCACTCAAGGGTGAGCGCCTCAAACTCGCTGTTGCACAGGATATACTCAAAATCATCTACGTTCTCGACCATTCTCCTGACTTTCTCTGTGTGGCGCTGCTGAGAGCCGAAGTATTGCGATACCCTGTTGCGCAAAGCCTTAGCCTTGCCTATATAGATTATCTTACCGCTTTTGTCGCGCATTATATAAACACCCGGAGTAAGCGGAAGCCGCCTTGCTTTTTTCATAAGTCGGGCCAAACGCTCGTCAGCCATTGCTTTTCACCTGCCTTTTAATTTGATTCTAGCATTTTTCCGATACTAATTCAATACAAAATAGTTGGACATTTTTGAAAGTCAGCCCAGAAAAAACAAAACGGCGAGGCCCTTTTTGGGGCCGCACCGTTTTATAAGAAAAAAGTTTTATTTTTGCGGTTTGTCGAACGAAGGGTTGAAGGCATAGAAGTTACGGTCGTCTAATTTATCTTGCAAAAGCCTCAACGCTTCGCCGAAGCGCTGATAATGCACAAGCTCGCGCTGGCGCAAAAATCTTATGGGATCTTTGACGTCAGGATCGTCGCAAAATCTCAAAATATTGTCATAGGTCGTTCGCGCCTTTTGCTCTGCCGCCAGATCTTCATGAAGGTCGGTGATCGGGTCGCCTTTTACAGCCAGAGCCGAGGCAGAGAACGGTGTGCCCGATGCGGCCTGCGGATATACTCCCGTAGTGTGGTCGACGAAATAGGTGTCAAAGCCCTGAGCCTTTATCTCGTCTTCCGTGAGGTTGCGCGTCAGCTGGTGAACGATGGATCCCACCATTTCAAGATGGCCAAGTTCCTCCACGCCGATGTCCGTAAGCAAGCCCTTAAGCTCGTTATACGGCATAGAGTATCTCTGGCTGAGATATCTTAAGCTTGCGCCCAATTCTCCGTCGGGACCGCCGTATTGGGTAATTATCAAATTTGCCAACGCCGGATTAGGGCGCGCTATTTTAACAGGATATTGAAGTTTTTTCTGATAACTGAACATTAATTAACGCCACCCTCTGTTTCCCAAGGCCAAGGAGAATCCAGCCATTCGAATCGCTTGTCACCGTACATATCGGCGATAGTCAAAGGGCCGTATTTGCTTTCGTACTGGCGTGTGAGTGCGTTTGCCTGTTCTCTGAACCTGTTCATATTTTCAAGTGCTGTTTGATTTTCAGGGTGTGTGTCGAGAAAAATATGCGTTTCCCATGCCGCAAACTGTGCTGCTGAGAGTTGCTTTAACAGCTTTTCACGTTCTGTCATTGTACAGCATCCTTTCCGTAGAAAGGCTTGTTAAGGCAGGGGAAAAGCGTGCCGGCGGAAAGAGCGTTCTCTTCGCTGTACATAACGCCGAACTCCTGCATTGGCACATATGCCATTGCAATGACTGCGTTCTCTATTGGCTCAGCGCAGGCGGTTGCAGGCATAGCGGTGCTATCGTTTGGTCTTATATTCAACTTGTATCTCTCCATTTCATTGAAGCCTGTTTATAGGCTTACGCTACATAGTATGTCCGTCAAAGGAGAAGTGTGACAAGCCGAAAAACGCCCCCTTCTGTACAGAAGGGGGCATCCTGTTTTTATGTTTTAGCCTTTAAGTCCGCGCGCCTGACGGTCCATATCCTCAACTACGATGTCGTATATCTCGCCCAGAGAAGCGCAGTATTCAAGCACCAGCCAAGGCTCGTTGGTGTGATAATGGATCTTTATCAGTTCCTCGTCGCCGACCGCGATAAGGCAGTCGCCCTTAAAGTTTTCGACGAAATAGTCGTGTATCTTGTCCTCGTCGAGGTCTGTTCCCTCAATCAAAAGCTGGGTATCGTATTTGAATTCAGTCATTGTTTGCACCTACTCCTTTTTGAAGCTCAGCTCAATAGAGCCAAGGTCTGTGTTAAGCTGTGTAAATTTTACGCCTGCCGACTCAAGCATACGTTTTGACGCGCGTGTCGATGGCAGATCGGCGTACTTGTCATAGAGGTAAACCACCTCTTTTATCCCGCTTTGTATAATGGCCTTCGCACACTCGTTGCACGGAAACAGGTCCACATAGATCTTCGCACCCTTCAGCGAACGGCCCCCTGCGTTAAGTATGGCATTAAGCTCGGCGTGAACAACATAGTTGTATTTGGTGTCGCTTCCCTCGCGGTCCCAAGGGAAAACGTCGTCTGAACAGCCGAAAGGGAACCCGTTGTAGCCTGTTGAGAGGATAACGTTTGAGTTATCGACTATGCACGCACCGACCTGAGTGTTGGGGTCCTTGCTTCTTTTTGACGCAAGCAGGGATATGCCCATAAAGTACTCGTCCCAGTTTATATAATCTTTTCTTTTCAAGTTTATACCCCCTTGATGAAATTATATTATTTTTAACAGTCCTCGTCAAGCATCGAAAATGAGCCTTGCCACACGCTCGGAGGCACCGCCGTCGCACCTTTCCATGCTGTATGCGCGGAACTTCAGCGCCTTTTCTTTGTCAAAATCGCCTGCCTCAAGCACACAAATAAGCTCGTCAAAGCTGTGGACGCATCTGCCGGCTAAGTATCTTTCAAACGGCTCGTAGAAATCCCGCGACGCAGTGTATTCTTCTATATCGAACACATAAAACAGCATAGCTGTATTCAACAAAGATGCCTCGTAAATGACCGAAGAATAGTCGGTCACAAGCAAGTCCGCGCAGAAAAGCAGGTCGTTTATCTCCCTGTGCTTGTGCATATCCAGAAAAACATCGCCATACCCGTCAGGAATATCAAAGTTTTTTACAAACGGGTGCATTTTAAATATGACCGACCAGCCGTTTTTTCTGCAAAAATCAGCCAACCGCTCAAAGTCTACGGCGCTGTGAGGATAGTACGCGCTGTGCTTTCCGTCGCCCCTGAAGGTAGGCGCAAACAGCATCACTTTCTTGCCCTCAAGCAAAGGGAAGTCAGCCAAAAGCTGAGCCCTCAGCCTGTCTGCGTGCGCCTTATCGAAAAA
>CAYYGY010000004.1:415-15813 GCA_964471735.1 uncultured Eubacteriales bacterium | reverse complement strand
GCCTCAGCCTTAGCGAGCCGCTCCTTGCAGTAGTCTATCTTGGTTTCGTCGATAAGCGAGGTGCCGACAGAATAGCCCTTTGCAACGAGGAAGGTGTATGCCATTCCGCCGCCGATGATAAGGGTATCGGCCTTGTTAAGGAGGTTGTCGATAACGTTGAGCTTGTCTGCCACCTTAGCACCGCCGAGGATAGTAACAAAAGGACGCTTGGGGTCCTCAACAGCGTTGCCGAGATACTGAAGCTCTTTGCCCATAAGGTAGCCTACAACGCAGGTATCGACATAGTCGGTAACGCCGACGGTTGAGCAGTGGGCTCTGTGAGCGGCGCCGAAAGCGTCGTTAACATATACGTCGCAGAGGCTTGCAAGGTCTTTGCTCAATGCTTCGCCGTTCTTGGTCTCCTCAGCGCGGTAACGTGTGTTCTGAAGCAAAACGACCTCGCCGTCCTTCATCTTTGCAACGGCGGCCTTAGCGTTCTCGCCGACAACGTTGTCATCTGCGGCGAAGGTTACGGGCATATGAAGTTTTTCAGACAGGCGTGTGGCGACCGGAGCGAGAGAATACTCAGGCTTAGGCTCGCCCTTCGGCTTGCCGAGGTGTGAGCAGAGTATTACCTTGCCGCCGTCGTTTATCAGTTTTTGAATAGTGGGCAGGGCGGCAACTATACGGTTTTCGTCGGTGATGACGCCGTTTTTGAGCGGTACGTTGAAGTCGCAACGTACAAGAACTCTCTTGCCGCTGACGTTGATATCGTCGACGGTCTTTTTGTTGAGCATAGACATAACAAAAACATCCTTTCATTATAATGACCGGCGCTTTTCGGCATCGGTCAAAAATTTAACAATTTTATCCTTATATAATATAGTATAATCTTGCCCGATTTTCAAGTAAAAATATACTTATACCGATAAGTTTATCAATTTTTTATCCTGACACTGCTTCTTCCCAGTTATATGCAGTCAGCTCGCCCTCGTTTTTTAACGCGGGATAGCTCCATTGTCTGAGCACCTCATAGGTGCCTACCGCCACTGCGTTTGACAGATTCAGGCATCTGGCATCGTTTAGCATCGGTATGCGTACGCACCGCTCAGGGTGTTCAAACAACAGGCTTTCAGGCAGGCCGTGAGTTTCTGCGCCAAACAGCAGATAGCAGTTGTCCGGATACGCAACGCACGAATGTGTGTTTTGCGCCTTGCTTGAAAAATAAAAGAAGTTACCGCTGTTTTTGCTGAAAAAATCATCAAGGTCATCGTAGTACGTTATGTCAAGCTGTGACCAGTAGTCAAGTCCCGCGCGCTTTAGTTTCTTGTCATCTATGGTAAAACCCATCGGACCCACAAGATGAAGCCTTGCACCCGTAACTGAGCAAGTGCGGGCAACGTTGCCTGTGTTTTGCGGTATCTGCGGCTCGACCATCACAATGTTAAGTACAGCCATTAGATCTGCCCCTTTTCTTACATTAACTTATATGATTTTACCACATCCGCAAAATTGTTTCAACATTACAGGCATATTACGGTTGAAAAGTTTTTGGTTTTGTTTTAAAATGTATGTATTGTTTTTAAGGAGGTGCGGTATATGAGGATAAGAGAGGCAACATATTCCGACATCGACGCCATTGCCGCACTTTACGACGATGCACGTCAGGCGCTCAAAAGCGCCGGCGTCGACCAGTGGCAATCCGACGGCCCGAATGCCGACACGGCCTTTGCCGATGTTGAGGACGGCATCTGCTATGTTGTGACCGATTCGGAGGGTCTTGTGGCCGTTTTCATCTGTGACTTTTCGGGCGAGCCCGCGTATCAGCACATACTCGACGGCGAATGGCTTACAAACGGCGAGTATGCCGCCCTGCACCGCATCGCCGTTTTCAGCCGTTTTAAGGGGCGCGGTATCGGCAGCGAGATAGTTGCCTTTATCGCAGGCAGGTGCAACGAAAACGGCGTCGGCAGTATCCGCTGTGACACCCACCGCGACAACATAAGTATGCAACGTATGCTTGAAAAAAACGGCTTTGTCCGCTGCGGAAAGGTCTACTACTGGGATTGCGGCGAGAGAATCGCCTTTGAAAAAATTTTAGAAGAAAACGTATAGTGCTGTAATTGCGGTAAACAATATTATCACTGCAACAGAAAGTGTGGTGAATATTTAATGGAAAACCGTAACAATCAGCAGCAGAACAAGCAGAACAATCAGAATAAGCAGAACCAGAATCAGCAGAATCGTCAGGACCAGCAGAACAAGCAAAAGCGTGACGAGCAGTAGTTTCTGACAACCAATAAAAAAAGGCCGCAGCAAGTATGCTGCGGCCTTTTTTTATTAGAATGGAGTAAAGCCCTCGCCGAGGATATCCGATGTAACCGTCATTACGAAAAAAGCGTGCTCGTCTGCTGACCTGACCGCCTTATTCAATTTTGCGACTTCGTTTAGCCGAATGGCGCACATAACCACACTGCGCTCGTTTCCGTCCCATCCGCCGTGCGCAGGTATCAGCGTTGCGCCGCGTCCCACAATTGAGAATATCTCGGTCATTACCTTACCCGGCTGCATAGTTACTATCAGCGCCAAGCGGCCTCTTTCCGGCCCGTACACGATGCCGTCGATGGCCTTTGACGAAACAAAAAGCGCAATCACAGTGTACAGCGCGGTTTCTATGTCGCCGTACGCGATGGCTGTGGCAACAACCACCAAAAAGTCAAACGAAAGTATGACCCTGCCGACCGACATAAGCGGTGACTTAAGCGAAATTATCTTTGCAACGATGTCAAAGCCGCCCGTAGAGCCGCCTCTTAAAAAAACTATCGCCAGACCGGCACCGCTGACTAAGCCGCCGTACAGCGCGGCCAGAATACGGTCGCCCGTGTAGTGAGGCACAAAGGTTTCGGACACATCTATAAACACCGACAGCATTACCGTCGCGACTGCGGTCTTGCTCAAAAACTTAAAGCCAAGCTGTCTTGCGCCCCAAATAAAGAGTGGTACATTTAATATAAGTGTTACGGCGCCGATAGGGGTGCCGATAAGGTGGTTTAAAATCGTTGCCACGCCCGTTATTCCGCCGGGGGAAATGTGATTTGGCACTAAAAACACCGTCGTTGCAACTGAATAAAGCGCCGCACCGCAGGCTATTAGCAAATAATCAAGTAATCCGCTGACCGCTTTTTTCATTTCGGCACACTCCTTCATCATTAAAGTTTACCCCATATAAAGGTTTAATATGATTTTGCCGTTATTTTTTATTGCTTTATGGCCTTTGTTGTGTTATCGTTTCATTAAAAAGAGAGAACAGGAACGAGCATTATGATAAGAAAAGTCGGCATTTCAACAAGCCAGTTTCAAACCATGTACGGCGATTTCAAAGCGCTCGAAATTGCAAGGAGCATCGGCGCAGATGCGGTGGATTTTTCGCTGTGCAAAAAAGCAAACGATTACCGCGCCGACGGCTCTTTGTACTCAGAGGGCGACGACGCGGTAAGCGAATACTACCGCCGTGTAAAGCTTCACGCAGATATGCTGGGCATAGAAATATGCCAGACGCACGGCAAGATGAGCGGTTTTAAAAACATAAAAGAAGAGGATGACGCACTGGTCGAGAACATCCGTCTGGATTGTCTTGCGACAAAACACCTCGGCGCGCCTGTTTGTGTGGTACATAACGCAACCACCATCTTTATGGGCCCCTCGCCCGACCCCGAAGTAATGCACAGCCTCAGCTTTGATATGTTTTCAAGAATTATCCCCTTTGCAAAGCAAAACGGCATAAAGATCGCTACCGAAACCTTCGGCGATGCGGTGCGGTTTTCCGAGTGCGACTTCTTCGGTAATATAGACCAGTTTGAAAAAGCCTATCGCAGGTTAAAGGCCGTAGACGAACTGCGCGACCATTTCACGGTCTGCGTCGACACGGGACATTCAAACAAAGCGATGCGTTACTCCAACCCGTCTCCCGCCGATGTCATACGCAGGCTGGGCAAAGAGGTAACGGTTTTGCATCTTAACGACAACGATACCTTTACCGACCAGCACAAGCCCCCTATGACCGGCTGTATTGACTGGAGAGATGTTTTCGACGCACTTGATGAGATTGAATACGACGGCGTTTACAATATGGAGTTGAATCTCAGGCATTTCGGGGATAACTTTTTGACCGAAACGGCCGAGTTTTCCGTAAAGCTGATGAAGAATTTACTGGCAGACAGATACGGCAAATAAAAAACAGGCACAGAGATAAACCTCTTACTTCGGGTTTTGGTCTGTGCTTGTTTTGTTTTGCACGCACTATTTAAATAGGTACGGTCTGCCGTGAAAAGGCTTGTTTTTCTAATGATTTCAAAAAATTTCAAAAAATTTTTTCTCGATTTTAAAAGTTTATTTTTATAAAACAGAAAAATGATTGCCGTTTTTTGCCAAAAATAAAAGCGAAAACGGTATATTTAAGCAATATTTTACATATATTACCAATTTTTCGGCCGCCCAAAATCCCGTAAACCGCCTAACCACGCGGTTTTTTAACGATTGTGAATTTAGTTCACATTTTTCTGTTGATTTGCACAACTTTTGCTTGGCACAAAAAATTTAACCCCCAAAACCGCCCCTTTTTCAACTGTGCTATTTTGCTGATTTAGAAAAACTTTAGCCTGACATTGTTGAATTTGCACAAAACATTGGTCCAAAAATTCCTTGACACTGGCAAAAAACTTGAATATAATCCCAATTACCGAAGTAAAATAGATATGGCAAGCGTCGTATCGATTTATCAAGGAGTTTTTTATGATTACTTTAAAACATCTCTCGAAGGGTCTGCGCAAGCTGGGCAAACCGTTTGTCCTTCTTATAGTTATGACCGGCGTCATCCTTTCGAGCGTCACTTTCCTCGATGTGTCGACCAAGGCAGTATCGATATATGACGGAAACGATGTAACTACTGTTTACACACTCAGCGAAGATGCAGACGAGATTCTAAGTCAGGCCGGCATCGCGCTCAGCAAAGACGACAAATACACCTTCACCGGCATCGAAGACGGCAGCGGCAGCATCAAACTGTTGCGTGCCTTCAGTGTCAGCGTAACTGCTGACGGCAGCACATACAAGCTGGATATTGCCGGCGGCTATGTTTCAGACGCTATTAAGAAGTCAGGCATAGAGCTTGGCGATGATGATGAAGTCAACTTCCCTTTGACAGAGGCCCTTTCTGAGGAAATGGAGATAGTTGTCAACAGGGTAAGTTATGCAACTGAGGTCAAAGAAGTTTCCGTCCCCTTTGCAACCAAGACGGTCTACTCGTCTTCTCTCGAAAAGGGAACAACCAAAACCACAAAGGGAAGCAACGGTCTTAAAACCGTAACATATCAGTATAAGCTGGTCGACGGAGAGATAGTTGACACTCAAATAATTGACGAAACGGTCACCGCTGAACCTGTCAGCGCCGTTAAAACCGTAGGCACCAAGGTCACGGCTACCTCTGCATCAACAACAGTGGCGGCTACATCAGCCAATTCCTACATCGCAAACAAGTCAAAATATGTTTCTACCCTGACTCCGAGCGAGGACATTGTGCTTGATTCAAACGGCGTTCCGGTCAACTATACAAAGAAGATAACCGGTCTTGCCTCTGCATACACCTGGACAGGAAACAAGACCTGCACCGGCAAGACTCCACAACCCGGTTACATTGCAGTAAACACAAATATCATACCCCTCCACACCAAACTCTTTATCAGGACAACGGACGGTAGGTACTATTACGGCTACGCTGTGGCTGAGGATACGGGCAGTTTTGCAACAACAACGTCGAGAATCGTTGACCTGTATTTTAACACCCGTTCACAGTGCGTAAACTTCGGCGTAAGAAACGTTGAGATATACGTGCTCGGCTAAAAATAATATCTTGAGAGCTTTGTGAAATACCATACGGATACAAAAACACCATAGACTCTTTCTTGCGAGTCTATGGTGTTTTTGGCTATTAAGAGAAAACCCAATTACGCAAGCGGGGCAAAAAAGCCTCCCGTAAAGGCCCCCTTGTAAAGGGGGCTGGCAAACGCAAAGCGTTTGACCGGGGGATACGCAGGTGGCGTTTGCGCAGCAAATGACGGAGGGGGCGTCTTCTTTCTGCCCATTTTATTTTGCCCGTAAGCTTGGGTTTGCAACATCTCGGCTCTGTCGGTGGCTGTTTACTGTTTGTAATGCTCAAGGCGGTAGTTGTCGGTGCGAAGCATCTCGACTAGGTCGGCGTTTGTCCTGATGTCCATATCGGTAACGGCCGCAACTGTGCCGTACTGCCCTGTTTCGTGGCTGTCGGAGCCGCCTATCTTGTGCAGGTTAAACTTTTCCGCCCACTTAAGGGCGATATCGTTGCGTGAATCGTGCTTTTCGGCGCCGTTTAACACCTCAATGCCGAACAAGTTTTGAGGATCGACTATCCTCATACCGTCGCGGAAAGGGTGCGCCTGATACATCAGCGCCCCGTTTTCCCTGCAAAGCCGAGCGAGGTCGGATATTCTAAGCTCAAACACCTTGGGGTAGCGGTCTATGATAAAGGCGTTATCGCCGTATATCAAAAAATCTCCCGTTGACCGGCGGTCGGTAAATTCCATGCCGAACAGCACCCTGATACCGCATTTTTCGCCCTCCTCAGCGGCCGTTTCATAGGCGCGGATAAACTTCTCAGGCGTGTATACAGTGTTGTCTTTTTCGGGTGTTACCGAATAGTGATAGGTAAAGTGGTTGGTTATGACGACGGCGTCATAACCTTTTTGCTTTAAGTCCCTGACAACCTCAGCGGCTGTCCATTTGCCGCATCTGCTGCCCTCAGAGGTGTGACAGTGAAGTTCAATCTTCATCCTCTTTAACCTCTAGCGCTATTCCCAGTTCGTCAAGCTGAAGCTTGTCGACCTCGCTCGGTGCGCCGCTCATAAGCTCGCTTGTGGTGGCCACCTTCGGGAACGCAATAACATCGCGAATGCTGTCAGAGCCTGTCATTATCATACACAGGCGGTCAAGGCCGATGCCCATTCCGCCGTGAGGCGGTGCGCCGTATTTGTATGCGTCCGTCAGGAAGCCAAACTTTATCTCCGCCTCCTCGTCGCTGAGGCCGAGCGCCTTAAACATTCTGCGCTGAAGCTGGGGGTCTGTTATTCTGATAGAGCCGCTGGAAAGCTCAACTCCGTTCAAAACGAGGTCATATGCGTCGGCAAACACCTTCTCAGGCTCGCTGTCGAGGTAGGGCAGGCACTCCTTAAGCGGAGAGGTAAACGGGTGATGCATGGCATCCCACTTTCCCGTTTCCTCATTGAACTCGAAGAACGGAAACTCGGTTATCCAGGTAAAGTTGTATTTGTCAGGGATAATGCCCAGCCGCTTTGCCATAGTAAGGCGCAGCGCTCCCAGCACCGAAAGCGCGGTCTTCTTGCGGTCGGCAACGATGATGATAACGTCGCCCTTTTTTGCGTCCATACGCTCGTAAATGGCCGCCATCTGCTCAGGCGTCATAAACTTTGCGAAAGAGCAGGTCGGCTCGTCCTCGTTCCAGCGAACGAAGGCCAAGCCCTTTGCGCCGATGCCTTTTGCCTCCTCAGTCAGTTTGTCTATCTCCTTGCGTGTGTACACGGCGGAGGCGTTCTTTGCATTTATCGCCCTGACGGTGCCGCCGCTTTTGACAGTGTCGGCGAAAACGCCGAAGCCGCAGTCTGCAACGATGTCGGAAAGATCGACCAACGTCATATCAAAGCGTGTGTCAGGCTTGTCCGAGCCGTAGAGATTGACCGCGTCCGTATAGGTCATTCTGGGCAGAGGGGTGGGGATATCCTCACCCAGCACCTCTTTAAACAGGCGCTTTACAAAGCCCTCAGCTATGGCAAAGATGTCCTCGCGCTCGACAAATGACATCTCAAGGTCGATCTGAGTAAACTCCGGCTGGCGGTCTGCGCGCAGGTCTTCATCTCTGTAACAGCGCGCAAGCTGCATATATCTGTCCACACCGGACAGCATCAAAAGCTGTTTGTACATTTGCGGCGACTGAGGCAGGGCAAAAAAACTGCCCTTGTGGATGCGCGACGGTACAAGATAGTCGCGCGCGCCCTCAGGTGTTGACTTTATAAGCGTGGGGGTCTCAATCTCAAGAAAGCCTGTTTCATCAAAATAGTCGCGTGCGACCTTAGCGACCTTGTGTCGCATAAGCAGATTGCGCTGCAAGGTGGGGCGGCGCAAATCAAGGTATCTGTATTTAAGACGCAGTTCTTCCTTTGTGTCAGTGCTGTCAAGTATTTCGAACGGCGTTGTTTCCGCCACCGACAGCACGTTTAGAGCGTCAACGAAAATTTCCACCTCGCCTGTGGGAATGTCCTTATTTATGCTTGAGCGCACACGAACCGTGCCGTGTGCGATAACGACATACTCCGAACGAAGCTGAAACGCCTTATCAAAGATATCTCTGTCGGTTTTATCGTCGAAAGCAAGCTGGACTATGCCTGTGCGGTCACGCAGATCGCAGAAGATCAGTTGGCCTAAGTCGCGCTGGCGCTGGATCCAGCCGCAGACGGTAACTTGCTTGCCCTCGTCCTCTTTGGTAAATGAGCCGCAAAATCTGTCGCGGCGAAGCGTTCCCATTTTTTCAACTGTAAGAGCCATTTTTATATCTCCCCCTAAATCAAGTTCCCGACTTGAGTTTCAAAAGAATCGGTCAGGTCGGCAAGCGCGTTGCCTATCTCGTTGTCATATATCGCGGCGATAAGCCCGTCTTCAAGCTCGACCTCGGTTTCTTCACCGGTAGCCATATTTTTAAGCTTGCATTTATTTGCCGCTATCTCATCGTCACCGAGAACAACGGTAAACTTAGCACCTATCTTGTTGGCAAACTTCATCTGTGCCTTAAGGCCTCTGCCCACGATATCGGTCTGGGCGGCAAAGCCCTCTGCGCGAAGCTTTTTGCACAGCCTGCCTGCAAGTATCGCGGCGTTTTCTCCCATAGGCGCGATATAGATGTCGCAAGGCTCGTCCGCCGGCACAGCACAGCCTTGCGCTTCCATGACCATCAAAAGCCGCTCAAGGCCCATTCCAAAGCCGAGCGCGGGGGTCGGCTGGCCGCCCATCTGCTCGATAAGGCCGTCGTATCTGCCTCCGCCGCAGACGGTGCCCTGAGCGCCTATATTGTCGGAAACAAACTCAAACACCGTTCTTGAGTAATAATCAAGTCCTCTAACAATATGTGGATTTATGCTGTGCTTTATTCCCATTGCTTCAAGGTGTTCACAGACTGAGCCAAAATGGTCACGGCAGTCGTCGCAAATATAATCGAGCACTACCGGTGCCTTTGCCGCAATTTCAGAGCAAACAGGCGACTTGCAGTCAAGTATTCTCATCGGGTTGCGCTCAAGCCTGCCCTTGCAGGTCTCGCAAAGCGAATCAAGGTGCTCTGCAAAATATTCTTTCAGGGCGGCGGTGTATTTCGGACGGCAATTAGGACAGCCGATTGAATTTATCTCAAGGCGCAGGTCTTTTACGCCGAGGCTTTCAAACACACAATCTGCAACGGATATCACCTCTGCGTCGGCGGCAGGCTTGCCCGCGCCGAAGCACTCGATGCCGAACTGGTGAAATTCGCGCAAGCGGCCTGCCTGCGGCTTTTCATATCTGTAGCATGACAGCACATAGCATATCTTTTGCGGCAAAGCCTCGTTGTGCAGGCCGTGCTCAAGGTATGAGCGAACAGCGCCTGCCGTGCCCTCAGGGCGCAGAGAGATACTGCGGCCGCCGTTGTCGTCAAAGGTGTACATTTCCTTTTGCACTACGTCGGTCGTATCACCGACCGAGCGGTTGAAAAGCTCGGTATGCTCAAACACGGGCGTACGCATTTCTTTAAAGCCATGCAGACGCGCCGCCTCAATAAGCTTGCGCTCGATATATTGCCATTTTTTGCTGTCCTTCGGGAGAACATCCTGTGTTCCCTTTACAGCCTGAGTTAAAAGTGCCATATAAAACATCTCCTTAATATACATAAAAAATACCCCAACCCGACATGAGAATACTCATACCGAATCAGGGACGGAAGTTTTCCGCGGTGCCACCCTAATTGACACGCCTGAGCGTGCCCTCTTTCAACCCGTAACGTGGGCCAATCGGCGCAATGCGCTGTCAGCTCAGGGCTGTCTTCAGCCGGTGCACCGTCCCCGATGCGCTCTCAATCACGTCGCACCGTCCCTGTTGGAGTACCTCCGGCCTACTCTTTCCCGTCACAGCCGATTATTTTCTGTTGATATTGTCACGCTCTATCTCGCGCCAGCCTAAGTCGCCGCGCTCAAGTCCGTGTATTAAAACCTCAGCCGTTGCAATATTTGTTGCAAGCGGCACAAGGTGCAAGTCACACAGTCGTAAAAGGTTAAGCTCGTTTATCTCGTGCTGAACAGTTGAATTCGGGTCACGGAAGAAAAGCACAAGGTCTATTTCCTGACAGCTTATTCTTGCAGCGATCTGCTCGTCACCGCCTTGGTCACCGCTCAAAAACCTTGTTACGGGCAATCCTGTCGCCTCGGCAACAAGCTTTCCCGTTGAGCCTGTTGCACAGATGTTATGTCGGCTGAGTATACCGCAATATGCAATGCAAAACTGCAGCATCAATTCCTTTTTTACATCATCGGCAATAAGCGCTATTGTCATTTTCACTTGTTCCTTTCTGTGTTATAATATGTAATTATATTCTCTTAAGCTTGGGCAAATTGATATTTTTGCCGTCGATTCTGTGGGCGATCCTCACAAAAGCACGCCAGCCTTTGCCCTTTGTTATCGGCCTGCCGTTTACTGCGCCGAGCGCAACAGTCGGGTCGTACGGTACAATGCCGATAAGCTGTAAAGCCGTAGAATCAATAATGCTGTCGATGTGGGGTATAAGCTTGTTTTTCGACGCCTTGTAGTCAAAGCGGTTGATTATCATACGGCGCTTTGACTCTTTGACATCACGCAACAATTCACAGACGTTGCGCGCATCTCTTATGCTGACAGGGTCGCAGCCTACGACAGCTATGACCTCGTCAGCCGCCGAGGCGGCGAGATTGAAGCCCTTGCCAATGCCGGCTGTCGAATCAACTATTATCCGGTCGAAAACCGGCCGCAGCTTATCAACCAAGGCGGTAAGCCGTGCGTTTATCTTACCCGCCGAATGGGGCGCAGGCAAAAGATATAGGTTTTTAACATTGGGCACCTGCTTGATAGCGTCCTTCGCCTCACAGTTGCCCGACAAGAGGTCGCCTAGATCAAACGCAACCTCGTTGGCCATGCCGTACATCAAATCAAGGCACCGCAGACCTTCATCAGCATCTATCACAAGAGTCTTGTGGCCGGCCTTAGCGAACGCAACGCCCAACATACACGCGACTGTTGATTTGCCTGCACCGCCCTTACCGGAAACAATGGCAAGCACCTTGCAAGTATCACTCAAACCGCTCATGGTCAGACGCCCTTTCTTTGATTTTAAAGCCATATGCTTTGATTTTAACACAATTATCCTTCTGTGTAAAGACTTTATTTGAGTAAAGCGTTAATTTCTGTTTCAGAATAATTCTCGCCGTCTTGAAAAAAGTAGGCATCGAATATCTCTTTTGCTATCGGTGCGACGGCAGAACCGTGTCCTCCGTTTTCGACAGCAATGGCGATTGCTATCTCAGGGTCCTCATACGGTGCAAAGGCAATAAACATAGCGTTTGTCTTTTTGTACGCGTCAGCGGTGCCTGTCTTGCCGGCAACCTTTATCGAATAGTTGCCGAAGGTGGCGGTCGCCGTACCGTCCTCTGTAACCTGAAGCATACCCTCTCTTACAGTGTTGAAGGTAGTGCTTGAAACAGAAACCTCGTTTAGCAACTCGGTAAAGTCGCTTTCTATCATATCAGTTACGGAATAGTCGTAAACAGCCTGCATAAAATGCGCCTTGTATCTCTTTCCGCCGCTTGCGATGGTTGAGGTGTATACCGCCATCTGCAACGGGGTAAAAGCGTTGTCGGACTGACCGATCGCCGCCTGAATGGTATCACCCGGATTCCATATTCCGCCTGCCGCCTCTCGTGCCTCTTTACCTGCGAGAGTACCAATATACTCTGTGAGTTCAACCCCCGTAGACACGCCGAGCCCCAACTGGCGGCAATAGTCGTTGAGATTGTCTATGCCGATGCGGTAGCCAAGCTCGTAGAAGAAAAAGTTGCACGATTTTGCAAGCGCTGTAGAAACACTCAGCGGTCCGTGTGTACCAAGGCAACTGGGCTGGTAATCGGTAAATCTGGTATATTTATGGACACAGGTTATTGTTTCGCCCTGCTTGATCGCGCCAAGTTCAAGCCCCGCCAGTGCCACCGCCGGCTTAAAGGTTGAGCCGGGAGGGTACGCACCCACAAGCGCACGGTTAAACAGCGGGTTTTCGTCAGCAGTTAACAGCGATTCGTAGTCACCGAAAAAATCGTCGTATGTGTAGGTAGGATAGTTGGCGGCGGCAAGTATTCCGCCGTCTTTGACATTCATGACAACAACGGCGCCTCCAGTTGCAAGCTCACTGCTGTAAGTCGCGTTAAGATTTATTTTCTCAATTACCGAAGCGAGCGCATTTTGTGCCGCCAGCTGCAGGTCCATATCAAGCGTTAACTGTACGGTGTTGCCTGCCACCGCCTCCCGAATGACCTCAGACGAAATGACTTGTCCCGAAGCGTTTGTTGTTATCTTTACCTTTCCGTCGGTGCCGTGCAGATATGCCTCAGCAGCCTTTTCGACCCCGTCCTTGCCTATATAGTCGTTCAGCCTGTACTCGCCGCTGTCCTTAAGCTTTTCCCATTCGGTGTCGGAAATAAGACCGGTATAGCCGAGTATGTGAGGGGCGAGAGATGAGTCGGCATATTCTCTGAAGTTGGCAGTCACCACTTCGACACCCTCAAATTCAAAAGACGACTCCATTATCACGGTGGTGGCGTCGGTGCTTACGTCCTCAGCGAAGCAGAACGGGTTTGATATCGAGTAATCTGCCCTCTCCATTGAATAGCGCACGCCCATTATCAGCCGCTGCTCATACTCGGTCATTCCCTCCAGCTTGTATCTTGTGACCATCGCATCAAAGCAGTTTTGCGCCGTTGCATAGTGCGCCAAACCCAGCGTTGAGCGCAGGGTATTGCCCTCTGTCTGTGAGTCCTCTAAAAAGCCGTACGGCGCCTCAGTATCGAGAGGAAGCTTGTCCGTCCACTGGTTTTCCGTGTTTTGCATAAGCTTAACTAATTTTAACACCGTGCTGTTTATCTGTGAGGACGGCAGTTGGGCAGCATTCAGCACTATATTTGAGCCTGTACGGTTATATACCAGCACTCGGCCGTAGCGGTCGACGATCTCACCCCTTGCCGCCGTAACCGTCTGGATACGGGTTGAAGAAGTGTCCGCCTGCGCCAAATATGTATCGGCGTTTATGATCTGCAGTTCGGTCATCTTGACCATAAAAAGGCCCATCACTATTGATATTACGCATATCATAGCAGTAAACCGAACATAGAACGCCTTTTTTCGCTGATAAAACGAATTTCTCATTTAATTAAACCTCTGCCCTGTGGGCTGTTGGAAGAAGCGGTTCGGATATACTTTATAATGTAATAAAACGGCACGACAAAAAGCACCGTGTATATCGTCTGCAAGAGGCTGTATCGCAAAAGATACAGCCCTGCCGAAGGGTAGCCTCTGAATGCAATAAAGCAGAGCCAGTAAACAAAATAGTATAAAGCAGTAAAGCCTAGCGAAAGAACGAGCGTCGTTACAAGCCTGTCGTTAAACAAAAATTCAGTCAGCAAACTGCACACGACCGCAGTCAAAACCAGCGCCAGAGCGTGAAACCCGTCAAATGCCGCGCCGACCATATCCATCAGCACGCCCGCGCAAAGGCCGACAACAAAGCTTGACGTAACGTTGCTGAACACCGACACGCAAAGAACCAGTGCAAAAAGCGGCAATGCCCTTACACCGAAAACGGCAGGCAACAGCTCTGTCGCCTGAATAAAGAACGTCATTAGGCCGATCAGCCCTATAGAGGCGTAGTAGATGTAATTGTGCCGGTTAAGCATTTTGTAGTACATAAAGCTTTCCCCTATTTAAGAATTTCGTCATAAGAATTCTGCCCTGTAAACGAAGTTATTACCATAACGTTGCGGCAGTTCAAAATGTCGGCCGTCGGCTTTACGGTAGCGGTAAGCGACAGATTGCTGTCATCACGTGAAATGCCGTCTACCGTACCAACTATCAGCCCTGCAGGGAACACTCCCGTTCCGCCTGCGGTGACGATGTAATCTCCCTGTGAAACGGTGCTGTATCTGTTAAGATTTGTCATAACACACAGCCCGTCTGCGGCGGTACTGATACTGCCGCTTATGATTCCGCTGTCATCGGTGCGGCGGTCATAGGAACCGACATTGATGGAGGGGTTGAGAATGGTGACAACGGTGGAATATGTAGGCGCCACCTGCTCGACATAACCCACAAGACCGTCTGCAGTTATAACAGTGTCGTGCACACTCACACCGTCAAGACTGCCGCAGTCGATAGTCATTGTACCGAAGACGTCTGCCGAATCTCTCGCAATTACCCTTGCAGAGCAAAACGCAAAGTCCTCGTTGTTTTCTTTAAGTTCAAGGAAGTCCTTGTAAAATTCGTTTTCCGTTACAGCCTCTTCCCATTCAAGCTTTTGATCAATCAAGGCCTTAAGCTGCTCGTTGAGTTCTGCATTTTCTTTTTTGAGAGCGTCACGCTCAGCAAAAACGCCGAAAAAGTCACCCACAGCATCAGCCGCCGACTTAAAGCCAGACTGTATCGGCTTTATCACCGAGCCTACAAGTCCCGTCTGGAGAGCGCTGTTGCTGTCTGTGAACACAACGGTAACCGAGCTGACGATCAAAACAACTACCACCGCCAGCATTATTATAAACTTTTTACTTCTGAAAAATCGGCGCAACTAAGGTCACCGTCCTTTTTATCATTTATCAATATTTACGGCGCTTATAATATGTGTCGAAGGGAATGTTCGCCTCAAGCCGCTTCTGTGTGCCCTCAACAACACAGTCGAGCGGGTTGGCCGCAATGTGAACAGGAATATCGGTCTCCTCATTTATAAGGGTATCAATGCCCCTGAGAAGCGCGCCGCCGCCGGTAAGAGTTATACCTCTGTCAATAATGTCAGCGGCAAGCTCAGGCGGTGTGTTTTCCAGCGTCGAGCGGATAGCATCTATTATTTTCTGCAACGGGTCGCTCAGCGCCTCGCGTACTTCCTCAGCGGTTACAACAACATTTTTCGGCAAGCCGTCGATAAGGTTTCTGCCCTTTATCTCCATACTGCCCTCGTCCTCATACGGGGATGCACTGCCGATGGCGATTTTTATCTCCTCCGCAGTTCGCTC
>CAYYGY010000004.1:0-405 GCA_964471735.1 uncultured Eubacteriales bacterium | reverse complement strand
AAAGTCGTCGCCTGCCGTGCGAACAGACTGGCTGGTAACGATGTCGCCCAGCGATATGATGGCGATCTCACTGGTGCCGCCGCCGATATCGACAATCATACTGCCGGTGGCATCCCAAACCGGAAGCCCTGCGCCGATAGCCGCCGCCATAGGCTCCTCGATGAGGTCTATCTCCCTTGCGCCGGCGTGATGCGCAGCGTCATAAACAGCACGTGATTCGACCTCTGTAACGCCCGACGGAATGCAGATGACGATTCTTGCCCTTGAAATAAAGCCGCCCTTAAGCGCGTTTCTTATAAATCGCTTAAGCATCGTCGCAGTAACGTCAAAGTCTGCGATAACTCCGTCCTTAAGCGGACGAACGGCAACTATTGAGCCGGGTGTACGTCCTATCATTTCCTTTGC
>CAYYGY010000003.1:2558-18731 GCA_964471735.1 uncultured Eubacteriales bacterium | reverse complement strand
TATGTTTCGAGTCAGCCCCGTTATGACCACTTCGATACGTCTCCGTGTATGTTAACTCGCATAAGGCGAGATTAACGCAAATATCAAATTTTATCGAGCGGGGCGCCCCGTTATGTCCTGTTGCAGTGCTCGCAAGCGTCCCACTTTGATACGTCTGAGTATGTCAGGTGCAGGTTGTTTCCTGCACCTGACAATTTTATCATAAGCGTAATTGATTGTCAACGCATTTTTATCAGTTTATATTCAGCCTCTTGAGCGATGATGAAAGCGCCTTTGCGCATGGCGCTGCCAAAATAAAGCCTGCCAAAATCTCGACAAGGCCGTTAATTCCGACAAACAGCAAAACAAACATTATCGGATTCAGCGCGCCGATCCGGCCGGCAATACCTTGAATATACTCTGTGTTGTAAAAGCATAAAATCAGTGCCGACATAAAAAACACCATGTTGAGCAACGCGGCAGAAAAACCGGCCACAACATATCCGGCCGTGACTGTGCGCTCTGATTTGGCAAAGGCCTTGAAAATAAGCCCCGTAAGCCAGCCGGCAAGTATTCTGGTGGGTATGCAGACAAGCGCAGTCAAGAACGGGTTGATACCGAAAAGCATGACGCCGAAACTGCTCCAGCCCAGACACTGCAAAAAGCTGACCAGTCCGAAAACTCCGCCGAGAACAGCACCGGCAAGCGGGCCGAAACAGATAGCACCGACCGCGACAGGTACCATAGACAGTGTGATCTCAAGGCCGAGCGTTTTTATCGGCAAAAATGAAACAACTGCGATTACAGCACCAAAAACAGCAAGGATAACTAACTTTTTTATATTTTTGTTGTTTTTCATTATAACACCTCAATACTGCTCACAAGGATGCAGTTTGTATATATTGTTTTGCTTTAAACTATTTGTTATTTTTCTTGTAGATAAGCAAAAGGCCGTCAAGCAACAGATTGTCGTCGATTATTATCTCGCGCTCACAATGGGCAGTGACTTTTTCCGCAAGTCCGCCCGTAGCAACGAGAGTAGCCTTGCAACCAAGCTCTTTTTCGAACCGTTCAGCGATACCGTCAAGCATTGACGCCGCGCCCAAAATCAGGCCTGACTTGATACAGTCGATGGTGTTGGTGCCTATAGCTTTTGCGGGAGCATCAATGTCTACAAACGGCAACTGGGCAGTTTTTGTTGCCAGCGCATCCATTGTTGTAACAAGCCCTGCGGCAATCGCACCGCCTATCATAGCCGAATCCTTGTCGATAACGGAAATGGTAGTCGCCGTACCCAGATCGAAAATTATACATGGCACCGGATACTTGTTAACGGCCCCAACAGCGCCGCACACAAGGTCTGCGCCAAGCTGTGCAGGATTGTCGATTCGAATGTTAAGGCCGGTTTTGATTCCTGAACCTATCACGATAGGCTCAACCGAGCATAGCTTACGGATCGCACGTTTGTAGGCAGTACCAACAGACGGAACGACAGAGCCAATCACTGCTCCGCTGATGTCGTGTGGCTTAATACCGTTTAGTTCTAAAATTTGGTTAAGCTCAACAGCGTACTGGTCAGCAGTGCGTGTAGGGTCGGTCGCAACTCTGGCAGTAAACGACAGTTTGTCGTTGATATATCCGCCCAGAGTAACGTTGGTATTGCCGATGTCGATGGTTAAAATCATACGGTACTCCTCCTTCAGATGGAATCTGTATTCATTTGCAGCCGACATGGCAAACAAAGGTCTTGGCTCAGGCGGAGCAAGACAAACGTATTATACCGTTAATACCAATTAAAGTCAAGAGCGGCAAAATACTGTAAAAATAAATTTGCCTGTTGCGTAAGTTGCCACAACTATACCGAAAATCCGGCCTTATTACAGAAGGAGGATTTGCAAGTGAAAACAAAACTTAAACCGAAAGAAGAGCTTTTTTGCAGGCTTGTGGCTGAGGCTTGCTCACCGACAGAGGCGGCCGCACGCTCAGGCTATGCGGCACCGAAAAAAGCGGCCGACAGGCTGCTGGCAAGGCGGGAGATACGAAACACTATTGACGCCTTTGCCGCCAAGCACCGACAGCTTGATGCGGCGGCCGGATACAGCAGGATAGCATTTGGAGGCATATCGGACGCGGTGCGGCTTTTGTACAGCGACGAGATGCCCGAAAACATTGACGCGCTTGACCTTTACGCAATAAGCGAGATAAAACGCTCGAAAAACGGCGTTGAGATCAAGTTTCACGACCGCATCAAGGCACTGGACAAGCTCAGCGACCTTTCAGCACCCGAAGGTGACAAAGCTGAGCCTTTCTATAAAGCGCTGGAAATGGGCGCCATGCGGCTGTATCAGGAGAATCAGCATGGAATTTAAGCCCTTTTCAAAAAAGCAGCTTATGGTGCTCACGTGGTGGTGTGAGGCGAGTAAATACTCCCAAAAGGACGCCCTCATATGTGACGGAGCGGTGCGCAGCGGCAAAACCCTTTGTATGTCGCTGTCGTTCGTTTCGTGGACGTTTTATCGCTTTGACAACTGCGACTTTGCTATATGCGGCAAGACGCTGACATCCTTAAAGCGCAATATCATAAGAGGCCTTGTCGATACCCTTGCAAGCCTTGGATTTAATGTGCAGCAATCGAATTCCCAAAACTATATAGACGTCGAAAGAGAAGGACGGAAAAACCGATTTTACCTTTTTGGCGGAAAAGATGAGTCCAGTGCTGCCCTTATTCAGGGAATGACCCTTGCGGGGGTAATGTTTGACGAGGTGGTGCTTATGCCCCGCTCGTTCGTAGAGCAGGCGATTGCGAGATGCTCGGTAAACGGCTCAAAATTTTGGTTTAACTGCAATCCCGAACACCCTCAGCATTGGTTCCATCGCGAGTGGATAGAAAAGCGCGACGAAAAAAACGCGCTCTACCTTCACTTTACAATGGAGGACAATCCGTCGCTGTCTGAAAAAATAATAAATAGATATCGCTCCCTCTATTCAGATGCGTTTTATGATAGGTTTGTCCTCGGCAGATGGACTGCGGCGGCGGGGTTGGTATACCCCTTTTTTGGTGATGCCAACCTGTGCGACAGCGCACCGGCCGAATGTGAAAGATACTTTATCTCGTGTGACTACGGCACCGTTAACCCTACCTCAATGGGGCTGTGGGGTCTGTCAAACGACGTATGGTATCGGGTGGACGAATATTACTATTCATCGCGGCAATACGGGGAACAGAAAACAGATGAAGAGTATTATGCAGAGCTTGTAAAACTGGCGGGTAACCGAAAAATAGAAGCGGTTATATGTGACCCGTCGGCGGCCTCCTTCATAACCTGCGTGCGTCGGCACGGACAGTTTAGCATAAAAGCGGCCAAAAACGATGTCCTTGACGGAATAAGAAAGGTCTGTGACGCGCTCAAGTCCGGACAGATAAAGATATCGCGCTGTTGTACCGACGCGGTCAGAGAATTCGGTCTGTACCGATGGGATGAGGGCGCAACAAAGGATACTGTGCGCAAGGAAAACGACCACGCAATGGACGATATACGCTATTTTGTTGCTACTGTCCTGAGCGGCGAGGACGACGGCTTTTTTGCCGTCGCCGCATCACGCAGGTAAAAATGCTGAGAGCCGACCTTATCAGCAGTTTTAAAAAAGGTCGGAGAATGGAGAAAGATAATGAAGCTTCGTAATTTGTTTAAAAAGCAGCCTGCCTTCAGCGCAGGAATTCAGACTGCCCCTAAGGAAAAAAGCGTTACGGGACTTATGAGCCGCTATGTGCCTCTCATGCCGCCCGATGCAAGTCTTATGGCTGCTATGCGCCAAGGTATACCGCTGCTTGACGCCGCCATAGACAAAATCGTACGTTTGGTCGGTGAATTTGACATAAACTGCTCTAACAAGGCTGTTGAAAGGGAGCTTGACGACTTTTTGCGTAATGTAAAGGTCGGCGCTTCCGCTGTCGGTATAAACAGCTTTATTTCGGCTTACCTTGACCAGATGCTAATGTACGGCACAGCAGTCGGCGAGATGGTGATGTCTGCCGACGGCAGAGATATTTCAGCACTTTATAATGCGCCGCTCGATAACCTTGAGCTGATAGCAAGCGATACCCCGTTTGATGTCACGGTGTGCGTAAGAGAGTTTGGCAGGTCGGCCCCCGTGCCGTATCAAAGGCTGATACTTCACTCAGCACTCAGGCCGGAGCCGGGGAAGGTGACAGGAAATTCGCTTATGCGTGGCCTGCCTTTTGTATCTAATATCTTGATGAAGATATACGACTGCATCGGTGCCAATTTTGAGCGAATAGGAAACCTGCGCTATGCGGTGACCTATAAGCCCGATGCCGACGGTGCGGACCGCTTCAGTGCAAAGGAAAGAGCGGCGCAGATAGCCGAACAGTGGTCGTCTGCTATGAAAAGCGACGACATACGCGACTTTGTTGCGGTTGGTAACGTCGAGATAAAGGCGATAGGTGCTGACAGTCAGATGCTGTCAACCGAAGTGCCTGTCAGGCAGATGCTTGAGCAGATAGTGGCAAAGACCGGTCTGCCGCCGTTTTTGCTGGGGCTAAGCTGGTCATCTACAGAAAGAATGTCCTCACAGCAGGCCGACCTGTTTACAAGCGAGCTTGAGTATTACAGAAATCTGCTTACCCCTATGATAAGGCAGATATGCAATATGTGGCTTCGCCTTCACGGATACGGCGTGGACTTCGCTGTTGAGTGGCAGCCGATAAATCTGCAGGACGAGATCTCTATGGCACAGGCACGACTTTACAGGGCGCAGGCAATGCAGATCGAAGCATCACTGAAAGGAGAAGAATAAATGGCAACACAAACAGTTGAAACGGTATCGGTACCGACCGAGGAAGAACTTTCGGCGATAAACAAACTCTCACGCAGAAAATTAAAATCGGAGGAAGTCTTTGTCTTTTCTGTGGTGCTGTGCGATAACGAGGTCGACAGGGACAACGAGCGGTTTTCGATAGACGCGCTCAAGACCCTCAGCAGTCTTTATATCGGTAAGACGGGCATATTTGACCATTCTATGCACGGAAGAGACCAGTGCGCCAGAATCTTTGAGTGCGAGGTGACAGCCGATGAAAATATTATCACATCGGCAGGGGAGACCTATCACTGCCTCAAGGCGAAGGCGTATATGCCGCGCACCGAAACCAACCGCGACCTTATGCTTGAAATAGACGCAGGCATAAAGAAGGAAGTAAGCGTCGGCTGTGCAACGGCAGGCAGAACCTGTTCGATATGCTCGGCTGACCTTCACAAAAGTCATTGCGGGCACAGGCTGGGCAGATATTACGTAAAAAACGGCAAAAAAGTCAAATGTCACGCCGTTTTAAGCGATGCCACAGACGCGTATGAGTGGTCGTTCGTTGCTGTGCCGGCACAGCGTAAAGCCGGAGTAACAAAGGCGTTTTCGCCCGGCGCTGCAAAGGATATCGACTCCATCATAAAGTCGCTCTCATCAGGCAGTGACGTAACAGTTACGGCAACCGACTCTCAGGAGATAATAAAACTGCTCAGCAGTTTGCGGGATTCCGCCGCTGACGGCGCCGCTTACCGCGACGAGCTTCGCAAGGAAGCGATGCGGCTTGCTCTTCTGAGCCAGCCTGAGCTCGACGGCGAAACAGCCGAAAGCATCGTAGGTTCGATGGACACAGACAGTCTAAAGCGGTTTAATGAGGCTTGCACCAAGAGCCTGTCAAAGCAGCTTCCGATTTGTCCGCAGCTTGCGCCAAAGGCTGTAAAAGCCGAAGAAAAAGAAGTGCAAAACTATCTTATATAAATATAAGGAGGAAACAAATAATGTCATTCGATAATATCAGAATAGAAAAAGGAATGTACTCAGTACCGGGCAAGACCTTCACACAGGTGCTTGAGGAGATGGATCCGTCAAGAAACTACATAGGCACAGAGTATGAGGGCCTTGACGCCTTTCAGCGTCAGCTTAAGCGCTTTGACATTAAGGTTGCAGGGGCAAACTCTGATATGCTTCAGAAGTTCTACTCTACAAACGATTCAAGCGCACTTTTTCCGGAGTATGTTTCCCGTGCGATCAAGACCGGAATTGATGAAACCAACCTTTTGCCCAACGTAATTGCATCAACCACACGTATAAACGGTATGGACTACCGTTCAGTCGTATCAAATCCCTCTGATGACGATAAGTCGTTGAAGGAGGTTGCAGAAGGCACAGCAATTCCCACCACCAGCGTAACAACTAAGGAAAACCTTGTTAGCCTGACAAAGAGAGGCAGAATGTTAGTCGCGTCTTATGAGTCGCTTAAATTCCAGCGCCTCGACCTGTTTACTGTTATGCTTCGCCAGATCGGCGCCTACATTGCCAAACAGCAGTTTGCCGATGCGATGAACACCGTTGTCAACGGTGACGGCAACGATAACGCAGCCGCAGTGGTAACAACAGCTACCGCAGGCACCTTGACATACGACGATTTGCTCAGCTTGTGGGACGCACTTGATCCGTATGAGATGAACACCATCATCGCATCGCCTGATATGATGCTCAAGATGCTTGCTGTTTCAGAGTTCAAGAATCCTCAGACAGGAATCAACTTCCAGGGAACAGGCAAGCTTAACAATCCGCTCGGAGCAAACTTCATCAAGTCTGATGCGCTTGCAGCAGGCACAATCATCGGCCTCGACAAGCGCTTTGCACTTGAAATGGTAATAGCTTCCGATGTATCTGTTGAGTATGACAAGCTTATCGACCAGCAGCTTGAAAGAGCGGCCATAAGCTGCACCGCAGGCTTCTCAAAGATATTTGATGATGCATCAAAGGTTCTTACTCTCGCGTAGGAAAAGATACCTTTATATAAGGGGAGCTCGTCTCCCCTTTAATTATACGGAGGTGTAAATATTGATAGAGTTTGAAAAGGTTTTAGGCGCGTTTTCCCTGCTTGCCGATATAGATGAGGATACCGCACGCAAAAGCGAGCCTCTCGTCAAGCTGGCGATAGCTGAACTGAATGTGCGGCTTAAAAGCGATGCCTGTACCAATAAAAATCACGACCGCATTTGCCACGCCTGTGCCGCGCTTGCGTATTACAAATATACTATCGTTACGGCGGCGAACGAGCGTGATTTTACCATAGGCGATGTAAAAATATCGCCGCACAGCGCGGCAGACCTTGCCTTGGCAAAGCAGTTGCGAGATGATGCCATCGGCTCCATTGCAGACCTGCTTGAGCCGTCGGGTTTTGCCTTTGTGCAGGTGTAGTGTATGAACAGGACTGACCAAATCAAGCAGTTGCTTGAGAAGTACGGACTGCAGGGTTATGTTATAAATGATTCAGAATACATAGCCGTAAAATGCTTCGTTCAGCCTATGCGGTATAAGAACAAAATGTATCTCGACAGCCAGTACACCAAGCTGGGTATAATAGACGAAACCTGTTTTTTGTATATCGGGCCTCCGGAGAGCGCGCTTTGTGAGGGAACCGAGATAACCCTTGAGTTAACCGACGGCAGACTTTTCACCTGCTCTAAGACAGAAACGGTATACTGTTGCAACGAGCCGGCATACACATGGGCAATATTAAGACAAAGGCGGTATGTATAATGGCAACATTTTATCCTGCTGTTACCGACAAGGTAACCAACATAATAGAAATGCTTCGCGAAAACATCGGCTCGCAGACCTCTTATGAGGTGTGCGATGAGTTTTGCGGAAAGTTAGCGGAAAACCCGATATATGTTCCGACGGCAACCGTTGGCATAAAAAAGCTTGAGTCGGAAAACAAGTGGTTTATGGACTATCTGGGCAAAAGCTCAGGCACAAAAATGTATGGCAAATACGTAACTGTTACATACAGGATAACAATACATTCACCTACGTCATTGGGCGGAAGTGCCTGCAGGGACTTTTTGTGCCACATAAGGGATGTCTTTTATAAAGACCGCAGTTTTATCTCTGCCAGTATCGAGTCCGGAGAGATAAAGTATGACCGTATGAGGCGATGCCTGTATATGCCGGTGGATATTCAAGTTAAGTATGTAATATAAGGAGTGTGTAAACGTGATTTATCAGTCTGAAGAAATGAATGTGTCTGTGTTTATCAACAACGAGATGGTTCCTGCTGTCACGCAGGTAGACATAGACCTTGAAAGGGCAGTGGTAGACTCGGCAGTGGACAAAAATGATAAAAAGTATCTTGTCACGCTTACGCGCTATATGCCGGTCGGCGTTACGGTCACCGACTTTTTCGCTTTGAGCGGCTTTAGTGTTGTTGTCGTCGATTCGTGGATGTGTTACACCCTATTAAATTGTGAGTGGACAAAAATAAAACGCGTCCTAACAGCAGATGGCGTTGTTGAATCAGCAACCTTTCTGGCTTCGTCTGTAAGTGTAATGTGACATTCACCGTGTTTTACAGCGTAATAAATCGCTTGCTTTGAAACAATTGGGGGCACCTCGCGTAAAGAAGGTGCCCCCAAGCTTTTGTTTAATTAATGTAGAATAAGAAAAATTTATTCCAATCCCAAAAAGAAATCATCGTAGGAACAGTTATATATTTTTCTTAAAGAAACGATTACACTGGCTCTTATGTTTAATTCGCCGGCTTCATATTTTGCATAAGTAGTTCGGCCGATATCGCAACCTCTCCGTTGCAACTCAGCACATAATTTTTCTTGTGATAATCCTGATATGTTTCTTAATCTTCTAAGATTATCCCCCATATTTAAATCACATCTTATTTTCTGCTCCATTATGCTGCCTCTCAAACAATATTGACCGGTATTGGTTGCAATTATCTATATTCTATTCTATACTGAACTGAAATATTGTCCGCAATACTGGTCAAACAAAGATGAGTCATAGGTACAAAAAGGCTTTATGTGTACAGATTCAGTATGTTTCGCCTGCAAACAGCACTTAACGATACTAAACAGCAAAAATAAACAAATATCACCTGCGTCAGTGTGACATAAATCGCCCACCGGACAGGCTATAATTTATTTTACTGATAATTATGTGTACGGCGGTGATTGATATGACTCCAAAGGTTGAGAGCCGACAGCAAAACAAGCTCGGGGTGATAGCGGGCTGGCAGGTCGTAACAGCGATAATGGGCTTTGTGTTTTCCAGAACAGCGTTGTTTGAAAGCTTTGCGCCCTTCGGTATGGCAATGGTTGCAGGAGCACCCTCTGTGCTGTCGCCGGCAGCGGCAATCGGTGCGGCGTTGGGTTATTTTTTGCCTGTGACGGGCAGCGGAGGCTTCAGATATCTTGCCGCAGTGGTGTGCATAGCGCTTATTAAGGTAATATTACCTGAGCGCTTAAATATCATATCAACGCAGACGTTTTGTTCTGTGGTGGCGTTTGTTGCGGCGGCAGTATCTTCGGTTGCGGTGATAGCCGCCGGCAGTGCCGATATGATAATGCTTTTTAAACTGCTGATAGAAAGCCTCGTCGCATCGGGGACAGCATATTTTGTCAGTCTTACATACTCGCTTCGTGAGTCGGACAGGGCACGCAGAAGTCTATCAGTGGCAGAGACTGTTTCTGTTACGGCTGTCGCTGGGATATTGCTGATTTCTCTTAAAAATATCAGCGTTTCCGGTGTATCGGCGGCGGGCGTGATTGCGGCGCTGATAATTATCGCCGCCGCGCGTCAGGGGCAGGCGGGTGCCGGTGCTTCAGCGGGTGCCGCAATAGGCTTTGCTTTGTCGCTTGCCGATGGCTCACCGATGTGGCTTTGCGGAAGTTACGCCTTGGCAGGACTTATTTCAGGTGTGTTTTCTACACTTGGCGACATCGGCTGTGTGCTTATCTACAATGTCGTTACCGCGATGTTTGTCATACTTTCAGGCACCGCCGATAACCTTCCGCTTGTTTATGAGGGCCTGTCTGCATCTATTCTCTTCATCGTCCTGCCCAAAAAGTTAAAATCACCGCTTGCCTTGCTTTTTGCACGCGAGCCTGATATGCCGCGCTTGGACGGATTAAGAAAAGCAGTTACTTTGCGGTTGCAGTTTGCATCGCAGGCGCTAAACGACGTGTCTGACACGGTTGAAAAGGTGTCGGGCAAGCTAAGCAAAATAAACTCGGTCAACTTTGAGCAAATGCTGGACAAGGTTGAAGAAGAGGTCTGCTCAAAATGCAATCTGCGTTCATATTGCTGGAATAACGGCGAGTCACCTATACCGGCAGAGCTGGTTAGGCTGACAAAAGGTGAGATAAAGGCAGAAGCAGCAGACGGCGAGCTTACAAAGGTTTGCAGCAGGCTGGACAAGCTTTGTGCAAGCCTCGATAAAAATTACACCGGCTATGTAAACCACAACGCGGCCCAGCGTCGTGTAGACGAGGTTAGGGGCGTGCTTATGGACCAGTTTGCCGGAGTGTCAGATATGCTCTACGATATGGCGTGCGACCTTGAACGGGCACGCCGCTATGACTTCAACGCCGCAAGAAGGGTGGAATCTGCGCTCAGAAAGATAGGTCTGGTTCCGACAGATATCAGCTGCTGTGTAGACGAGGACGACAGAATGACAGTGGAGATACGTATTCAGTCAGGCGCACAGACAAGGCTGAACCGAATGACCATAATGAAAGAACTCAGTATCGCCTGCGACCGAGATTTCGATGCGCCGTGCATCAGCTTTGCGAGGTCGAGCGCGCTCGTCACTCTCAATGAAAAGGCCGAACTTTACGTTGATACAGGCAGATGCAGTCTGGCGCATAACGACGCAAGGCTGTGCGGCGATGCGACCGAGATATTCACCGACGGCAAGGGCAAGCAAATACTTTTGCTTTGCGACGGAATGGGAACAGGAGGCAGAGCGGCTGTCGATTCGGCAATGGCGGCTGGCCTTATGGAGCGGCTTTTAAAGTCGGGCTTTGGATACGATTGCGCGCTTAAGATAGCGAACTCCGCTATGCTATTTAAATCCACAGACGAGTCGCTTTCAACTGTCGACTTGTGTGCCATTGACCTTTACAGCGGCCGCACTGAGTTTTATAAGGCCGGTGCCTGCCCGACAGTCGTGCTTCGCTCCGGCAGAACCGCAATGGCTGAATGTGCGTCACTGCCTGCAGGTATAGTGCGTCAGGTGGGCTTTGACTCAGCCGCCGTTAATCTTAAGGCAGGTGACGTGATCGTAATGTTTTCCGATGGGGTGACCTTTGACGGTACCGATTGGATATGCAAAGAGGTCGAGCACTGGAACTCGTCATCTTCAGCACAACAGCTCGCAGAGCACATTGCACGCTCGGCGCGCCGACGCAGAAATGACGGTCACGGCGACGATATAACGGTCATGGTGGCGGTAATTGAAAAGGCCCCTTGAAAGTAAACTTTAAACGAAGTCTTGTCAAATGGGAAAAAATGTGTTAGAATGGCATGGTTAAAAATGTTGCGGAGGTATTTATATATGTCAGGCCACTCTAAATGGAATAATATCAAAAGAAAAAAGGAAAAAACCGACGCCCAAAAGGCAAAGGTGTTCACCCGTATAGGCCGCGAGCTTGCAATGGCTGTCAAAGCAGGCGGACCGGACCCCAATGTTAACGGAAAGCTTAGAGATATAATCTCAAAGGCGAAGGCAAACAACGTTCCTAACGATAATATTGAGCGTATGCTCAAAAAGGCATCGGGCGAGACCGACAGCAATTATGAGGAGATAGTATACGAGGGCTACGGTCCCGCAGGTATCGCCGTTATCGTTGAAACCCTTACCGACAACCGTAACCGTACAGCAGGCGAAATGCGCCATTATTTCGATAAAAACGGCGGTAACCTTGGTCAGAGCGGCTCGGTTATGTTTATGTTTGAGCGCAAGGGCGTCATCGTAATCGAGTCTGAGGGGCTGGACGAGGATGCTGTTATGGAGGACGCACTTGACGCAGGGGCGGACGACTTTAATGTTGAAGACGGAGTTTTTGAGATAACGACAGACGCAAATCAGGTCGATGCTGTTAGCAGTGCGCTTTCTGAAAAGGGATACAAGTTTGTTTCGGCAGAAGCAGAGTATGTGCCTAATATGACAAACGACCTCACCGACGAAGAGGCTGTGTTTAAGATGAACCGCCTGCTTGATATGCTTGAGGAAAACGACGACGTGCAGAATGTATGGCACAACTGGAATATGCCTGAAGAATAATTAAACAACAAAAAAAGAGGTTGCTGAAAACAACCTCTTTTTTGTTGTTCTGAACAGTTTTTTAAAAACGATTGAAAAAATATTATATATATGTTAGTATAATGAAAACAGGAGGGATAGTAAAAATGAAAATTTTATCAAGAATCTTGGCTTTTGTTTTATCAGCAACAACAGTACTTATGTTTGCTGCGTGCAGTAAGCAGGATGGAGATAGTTCAACGTCAAAGGTCGCAACAAGTGCAGTGTCCTCTACTAAAGACGATGATTCTGACAATTCTGTTGCAACTTCATCTGCAGCAGTAAGTTCTCAGGAGGTCAGGGTTATGAGTAAAGGCGATCTCACCTTAAAAACAATTGTAAACATTAAAAACGATATAAGCAAACAGGGCATGACAACGGTGGTTCGTGAAGGTAATTATCTTTATACCTGCACTAATTATGGCGGAGAGGCTCGTATTGTAAGATACGATGTAACCGGTGCAACACAGCCGAAAGAATCGTTGATATTTAAAAGAGCAAGTAGTGATGTGCCTAACTTCAACTTTGGTTGGTTAGCCATTAAGGGTGATTATATTTATTGCGGTGCAAGAGTCTATCTTGCAGACGTGCCCGATCCGGATATAGTCAACGGAAAGCTTGTTATCGTTAATAAAAGCGATCTTTCAATAGCAACAGATGCAAAGATTACTTTCCCGAATGGCAGCAATTCGTCATATCAGGCAGAAGCAGGAATAGAGTATGTATGGGAAGATGGAAAGGAAGATACCACACAAACCGAACAAGGTTACGGTACCCTCAGCTATTCAAAAGGCGTGTGTGACTTCAACTTTAAGGTAAGCCGTGTTATAGTTCATAATAACATTCTTATAATCAATCTTCAGATGCGCGGATGGTGTGCATTTGTTATTGATCCTAACGACCCGTCAAAGCTGACATTGGCATCTACAACTTTCTGGAGTAAGTATGAGTGTGGTGCTTATGAGCATCAGGGCGGTCAGGTATTCGAGGCCGGCGGTAAGACATACTACTTCGGTGTTGGATTTGCAGCAGGAAATGTATGTTATGACATCACGGATATATAATCCGAAGGTTGTTTACGACTTTACAAAGGGAACCAGCAAAGATTATTCCGAGAGAAATGCAATTCGCCAAATGATTCAGGAAGATTTTCCGTCGAAGGATATACTTTCGGTAGGTTTACAGTTCTATAACGTTGTTATAGATTTCCCAAATGCATACTTTACCATATCTGCAGGCACAAAGGGTCAAGGAACAGAAAATGCGTTTGAAGGAATAATAACCTACGATCTCAGCGATATTGCAAACGGCAATATTTCCGTAAAGAATATAGCGTACTTGCCTGATGAGAATCATATTTTGTATAAAACGGGCGACGTTCCCCCAACGAACATCGCTAAGGTAGGAGATTATCTTTTCGTTGGCTGTCTTGAGCAAGGTATGGGAGTATTCAAGCTTGATTCAGACAGAGTACCTCAGTTTAATATGATGCTTTCAAATGAAGAACTGGGCGTTGATACCACTGAATGTCTTGGTATAGATAAAATTTATACAACAAATACCAACGAACTTATTGTTCTCAACGGCGGCGGTACTAAACATACAGCAGGAAAGGCGTATGACCCCATAGATACTGTAGAATTAACCGTTCCCAGAATTTTTGTTATTACTGTTGATGCTAAATAACAAATTCAGATAATTAATTTAATACATAAAAACAGCCATCGGGTGTCAATTAAAACCGATGGTTGTTTTTTGTAAAAAATATATTGCTAAATATAGGAAGGATATGTTATTATAAAGTGGTAGGAGGGATAGTAAAAATGAAAATCTTATCAAGAGTAACTGCGTTTCTTTTAGCATTGTCAACTGCATTGCTTTTTACCGCCTGTAATGGCGACGGCGAAACATCATCGACAGCATCTTCTAAAAAAGCCGGTTCAAAATCTTCTGCCGTATCAACTGCGGTCAGTTCTGTAGAGACACAGTCGGAGGCAACTCAATCTGAGGCAACCCAATCGGAAACGACCGTCAGTGTCGAGCCTTTTGTAATGCCTGCTGACGGCTTTGGTCTTGAACAGGTGACCTATAACAATGTCGGCACAGAGGTCAGCATTGCACGCCGTGACGGTAATTACATATATATTGCCGGCGGAAATATGATAAAAAAATATGATTATTCAAATCCGCTCAGTCCAAAGCTTGTAAAAGAGCAAACATTGATTGATCTTTCGAAAAAAATGAATATGAACAGCATGGTAATAAACGGCGACTACATATATGTTGGCTGCCGCCGTTATCAGGCTAATATACCCAATCCGAATGTTACTAACGGCGCAATTTTCATACTCAACAAGAGTGATTTGTCTGTTGTAAAAACTGCGAGGATGACCTTCCCCAACGGTAGCACTACCTCATACGGAGCAGAAGCAGGACAGGGTCACGCAAACTGGGATGAAAACGACACAAAAGTCGGAAATGAAATGGAAGATCAGGATGGCACCTTTAATTTCAGCGAGGGCATTTGTGAACTAAACTTTAAGTTAAGCAACTTACTTATGTACAAAAATATGCTGATAGTCAATATGCAGATGCGTGGCTGGTGCATTTTTACAATAGATGCAAATGACCCGACACATTTAACTCTTGCCGATACCTTCTTCTGGGGTGACAACCCCGTCAAGGAGCATCAGGGCGGTGCTGTTTATGAAGTCGACGGCACTATCTATTATGTAGGTGCAGGCTTTGGCGACGGCATAAGCTTTTACGACATAACCGATCCCACCAATATAATTTCTAAGGCAAGATATAGCTTCTATGACAGTTATCTTTTTGATACAGACTACTCAGGTAAAGTACATACATACAGCGTGGTTGTAGATTACCCGTATGTTTACGCTACCCTTGGCCCTGCGGCTAGTGTTGTAAACAACCAGCCGTCGGTGGAATATGACAACCGCTTGATGGGTGTCTTGACCATTAATATCACCAATCTTAACAAAATGACCTATAATATATCCAAAATAGCCGATGCGGACCGCTGTGAATTCAACGGAACAGGTGACCCGCAGCCTACAAAGATAGCCAAGGTTGGCGATTATCTGATGCTCAACTCGGCCGATAAGGGAGTAGCGGTTTTCAAGTTAACTGACAAAGCCAATCCGACTTATATGAAGACGATAAAAATATCGGACAACAATATAACCACCTTGATAAATCTGGGCGACGATGAATTGTTTATCAGCGAATACGGCAGTCCGTATAAAACATATCTTTATAAGGTACATGCTAATTAAGGTGTATGCTAAATGAATTAAAAAGTGCGTTCGCTGTACGAGCGCACTTTTTTTCAAAAGGGGACTTCTTGTGGATAAGTTAACTGTTGAGAAAATCAGCGTTGCTCAGTTTGGTTTTCATGTAACCCGTATAGAGCGTGACGGCAGCTTTTTATATGTTTCAGGCGAAAACAGGTTAAGCAAATATGATTGTTCAGATATGGCTTCGCCTAAGCTTGTAAAGGAAGTCGAGCTTTTTCCCGTAGAGGAAAAGCAAAACATCAATTCCCTTGCGGTAAACGGAGATTATCTGTACGCAGGCTGCCGCAGCTATAAGCCTAACATACCCAATCCCGCCGAGAAAAACGGCGCCTTGTTTATTCTCAGAAAGAGCGACCTTTCTGTTGTAACTGAGGCAAGGATAACCTTCCCTGACGGCGGCGGGCATTATGAAGAGTTTGCAGGCAAAAATCACATCAACTGGGACGGTAATGGCCGCAGTATAGGCAAAGAGGTTGAGGACGGTGTCGCAACTTTCGACTTCAAGGACGGTGTCTGTGACCTTAATTTCAAGGTCAGCCGAGTAATTTTTCACAAGGGCTTGCTGATAGTCAATCTGCAGATGCGAGGCTGGTGTCTGTTTACTGTTGATGAAAATGACCCCACCCATTTGACCCTTGCGGATACATACTTTTGGGGTGACAACACCGGCATGGAGTGTCAGGGCGGACAGGTGTTTGAGAAAGACGGAAAGGTGTATTACGCGGCGGC
>CAYYGY010000003.1:0-2548 GCA_964471735.1 uncultured Eubacteriales bacterium | reverse complement strand
TGTATGATATCACTGACGGAAAGATAAAACGCGTTTACCGCATAGCGTTCTTTGACGCAAAGCAGTTTGACCCGTCGCTTAGCGGACAGTTTCATACATATAATCTGGTCGTCGATTATCCGTTTGTGTATGCAACGGTTGGCCCTGCTGTCGGCTTGCTTAACGATACCGCAAGCGAAAAATATAAAAACCGCTTGATGGGTGTCTTAACACTTGATATAAGCGACTTCGATAAAATCCAATACACAATTACTAACATAGCCAATGAGGATAAATGCGGATTTTCGGGCGGAGACCCACAGCCTACTGTTATCGAGCAGTTCGGTGACTGTCTTGTGCTCGGCAGTGATGATAAGGGCCTCGCTGTGTTTAAAATAGGGGACGGCGGCTATCCTGTCTATGTAAAGACTGAGAGTGTCTGCGACCATCCTATACACGCATTAAAGAAGCTTGATGATTCTCATTTGCTTGTGTGTGGAATGAAAACCGATTGTATAGGCTATATTTTCGAATTTAGATAAAAACACCGTAAAAACCGCAAGGAAGCATATGCCCTTGCGGTTTTTTGTGCTTGTTATAGGTTACAATAGAGATGCGCAGATAAATAAAAACGCTTTCCACTTGTAAATAAAAGCAATATATGGTAAAATTTCAATAAATAAGTGTGACTTGTAACACAGCACGGGAAACGGAGGTCGCAATATGAAAATAGCTTTTTACGGCGCCGCGCATGAGGTAACGGGCTCATGTACCGTTATTTACGCAAACGGTAAAACGATAATGATAGATTGCGGTATGGAGCAGGGCCCCGATATTTATGAAAATTGTAATCTTCCGCTTTTACCGTCACAGATAGACTATGTGTTGCTGACGCACGCGCATATCGACCATTCAGGAAAAATACCGGCACTCACTGCCGATGGATTCAGGGGAAAGATCTATGCAACCTTGGCAACACAAAAACTGTGTCGAATTATGTTGCTGGATTCTGCACATATTCAGGAATTTGAAGCAGAATGGCGCAACCGAAAAGCGAGGCGCTCCGGCGGCGATGCTTACGTTCCTTTATACACAACTCAGGATGCAGAAAAGTCGTTAAAGCAGTTTGTTGCTTGTGATTATGATAAAGAGTATCAAATCAGTAAGGGCGTAAAGATATCATTTACGGATGCAGGGCATCTTTTAGGTTCAGCAAGTATTACTGTTGAAGTCACTGAAGGAGGCCAAACAGAAACTATCGTCTTTTCAGGAGACCTTGGCAATCACAGCCGTCCGCTTATCCGAGATGCGGGCCAGCCTGAAAAAGCCGATTATGTTGTTATAGAATCAACCTACGGCAACCGACTGCACGGAGAAAGACCGGACTATATAAGCCAGTTGACGAGGATCATACAGGAAACCTTTGATCGAGGCGGAAATGTTGTCATTCCCTCCTTTGCTGTTGGCAGAACGCAGGAATTGCTGTATCTTTTAAGGATCATAAAAGAACAGAATCTCATAAACGGACATAATAACTTTCCGGTGTATGTTGACAGTCCTTTGGCAGTAGAAGCCACTGAAATATACAGCAGTGACTTAACAGATTATTTCGATGATGAAACTCTTGAGTTACTGAGTAATGGAATAAATCCGATTAAATTCGCTGATTTAAATCTTACCGTAACAAGCGATGATTCTGTTAAGATCAATCTTGATAATACCCCAAAAATCATCATATCTGCCAGCGGAATGTGTGAAGCCGGCAGAATACGTCATCACCTAAAGCATAACCTCTGGCGTAGAGAAAGCACGGTGCTGTTTGTAGGATATCAGTCGGTAGGTACTCTTGGAAGGATAATAATCGAGGGCGCACCGACCGTTAAACTTTTCGGTGAAGAGATCAAGGTAAACGCCCGTATAGAACAGCTTGAAGGCATCAGCGGACATGCGGATAAAGATATGCTTCTTGATTGGCTGGGCAGATTTGAAAAGAAACCGAAGACGGTGTTTGTTAATCACGGCAGCGATACAGTCTGTGACGAATTTGCCGAAGCTGTTAAGGATAAATTCAGCATCAATGCAGTAGCTCCCTATAACGGGGCCGAGTATGACTTGATCTCCGGTGTGTGCCTTGAAAGAGGCAACACAAGGCGTATGGTCAAACCTCAGCACGCACAAAACAAGCCCAGAGAGTCGTCTGCGTTCAAACGACTGTATTCAGCAAGCAGAAGGCTTTTGACGGTGGTTGACCGATATCGGGAAGGTGCAAATAAAGATATCGCAAAGTTTGCCGATCAGATCATTGCTCTTTGTGACAAATGGGATTATTGAAAGGAGAAAAAAGAATGAATATATGTGTATTCGGCGCAGCAAGCAGTGAAATTGATGAGCTGTATATTAAAGCTGTTGAAAAGCTTGGGAAAGCTCTGGCGGAGAGAGGACATTCACTTGTCTTTGGCGCCGGCGGAAACGGACTGATGGGTGCTGCTGCAAGAGGTGTTTGTCAGGGAAACGGAAAAGTTTATGGAATTATTCCGTCTTTTTTCAGAGATGAAAATATTGAGTCTAT
>CAYYGY010000002.1:0-20757 GCA_964471735.1 uncultured Eubacteriales bacterium | reverse complement strand
GCGGCGAGGGTAGCTGGATAGGTCAGCTTTGTGCTGTATGCGGTATCTGCTTTGTACATATCGTCACGGGCGGTTATAATTACTGTCTCGCCGTAGGTCTCAGGCTCGAGAACTGTAAATGTACCCATTTCGATTTTTTCAACTGTTGCAGATAACGCGAAAGTTAAATACAGACGTATTTTAGCACCGAAAAAGTCGTAGTCTATATACTGGTCGTTATCGTTGAGCAATTCAATTTGAATTACACGGCTCAAAGCAACACCAAGAGGAAAAGAACTTGTGCCCGCTGCATCTGTTATAGAATTATTTGAAAGAGTAAATGCAGAACTGCCAAGAGTCAAAGTGTCGCCATCCGCAAATGTTATATCTGCATTGCACCGAAAATCCGTGCGGCTCTGCATAAGCTCTTTAAATTCCGAACTTACATTAATCAATGGGGTTCACTCCGATCATATTAAAAGACAGCTCGTCAAAAAGTTCTGTATCTTCGTTCAGTCTGCCGATAGACAAAGAGCCTTTGCCAACATAAAACAGGTCATCTCGCCAAGTGCCAAAATACGGAGAGAAGTAATGCAGAGTGAAATTACCGCCCCGTGTGATAAGCTGTAAAATTGTTTTCATTTCATCCTTGGTCAAATTACTTGCTTTATACGAAAACGCTTCCACAGTAAACAGAGGCGTAAAATGTGCTACACCATCCTGTGTGCGTGTGCTGTCTTCGGAGTATGTTGTTTCAAAATCATATCCGAGCCCTGTATCCGGCTGTTTTATCCTCGTTCCGTTTATGGTTATATAGTTCTGTGCCATTAATAACCTCCAAAGAAAGACCCGCATTATTTACAGCTGACTGCAAATAACACGGGTCACTGGGTTAAGATAAGACAAACGGGTTTTCTCCTGTAGTGTCTTGTCTTAATTTTGCTTCTGCAATTATTTCTTCAAAGATAGTGCGTCGGTTTATCTGAGCGACAAAGCGATAACTGCCGCCCTTGCCGCCGCCCATCTCGTCACGTATGATCTGACGTATCAGACTTTCAGGTGCTTCAAGGTTTTTGCCGTTCCGCTGGTCACCGAGTACAGCAGTAAACGGAGCGTTAGGCGGGATTACAGCGCCTTTAGCAAGGTATGGTATTTGCGGTGCTGTTATTGTGCTGATGTTAAAGCCAAAACTTCTGCCGCCAAAAGCAGGCACCCAACTGGGGATTGTAAAACTAATACGGTTTAATGCACGGATAACGGCGTTCAGACCGCTTACAACACCGGATATTAAACCGTTAATAGCTCCGATAATGGCATTTACAGGCATTTTTACAAACTTTATAAGACCGTCCCAAGCTTTTTGCCAATTTCCAGTAAATACGCCTGTCAAAAATTCGATGATACCTGAAAGCCCGTTTTTTACTCCTTGAAAAATTCCTGATGTCATTCTCGAAAAAATATTTAATACCGTTCCGAGTTTTACGCCAAAAACTTCCGTCCAATCCTTAGTAAATCCGGTTTTAAACCATTCTGTAACCGCAGCTACTTTTTCCTTGATACTTGACCAGACCTCAAGAGCTTTTTCCTTTACGGTATCCCAGTTTTTTACAAGCAGTACAATAATTGCTATCAGCGCACCTATAGCAGCAACAACAGCAAGTATCGGCCAAGACACCGCAGTAGTCGCAACTCCAAACGCCGCTGTTACCGCTGTTGCTATCGCGCCTATTGTGTTCCAAAGTGTCATTGCACCGTTTACAAGCGCCCAAGCAGCCGCGAAACTTCCCACAACAATAGCGAAAGCTTCAACGAGTGCTTGATGTTCTGAAATCCAGTCCGAAATACCACGGAGCGCGTCTCCGAGCGCCGTTAGTACGTCAACTATCAATCCGCCTGTCCACTCTGCCAACGGTTGTAAAAACGTTGTCCAGAGCCATTCGGCTAAAGGCTGCAGTGCAATTAGCACCTCGTTTAAAACGCTGAAAGCACCGCTTAGCACATCCAGAAATGCGGGTAAAACGTCCTCAATCGTCCACTCTGCTAATGGAACAAGGAGATTATAATAAGCCCACTCCAATCCCGAAAACAAGGTGGAAGTAACCGGCTCTATTGCCGCTCTTAGCCTTTCAAAAGCTTCAGCAGCAGGAGTTAGGTCTATCTCTTTCAGCGGTTGCAAAAGCTCCTGTATTTTGCTTACTATAGCTTGTACCTTGGGTGAAATCTCGTCAGTTACTTCACCGCCGAGTGTCATATCAAGGTCTAAAGCACCACCGGAAAGACCGCCACCGCCGCCAGCAGCTCCGCTGTCACCTTTACCGCCCGAGCCTGAGTCAAATACTTTGACCTCGTCAAGACCCGAGAATATTTTTGCGGCTTTGGCTGCACCTTTTGTCGCTGCCTCCATGTCTTCGGCACTGTCCGCAGCTGATCCATAGCTTTCCGCTACGCTCTCCGCATTTGAAGCCGCAGAACTGCCGCCAGCGTCTCCGAACAGTAACGCTGTAAACTGAGCAAATGCGTTGGCAAGTTTTTGCAAGCCTATAAGTATGGTGTTTATAACCTTGATTACAGGGGTAAGTGCATTTATCAGACCTTGCCCGATTGTAGCTTTAAGAGAATTGAAACGCTCGGAAAGTATGCGGGTTTGGTTTGCCCAGCTTTCCGAAGTCCTTGCAAAGTCGCCTTGAGCATCAGCTGTAACGCTGAGAATATAATTATATCTCAACATTATCTGTTCCTGTTGGCTCATGGCATCATAAGCCTTTGTAATGCCCTGAGAAAGCGCATAGGCTTCAAGGTTAGCTACACTCAGGTTTATACCAAGCTGTTTAAGCGGCTCGGTTTCGCCCGTGATACCAGCTCTTAGCTTTGAAAATGCTTCTTCGCCTGAAAGATTGTAGAAAGAAGCGATATCACCAGCGAGTCCTGTGAGCACGGTGCTCATTTCTGTGGCTGCGTTGATATCAAATCCCGAGGATTTGAATATAGCGCCCAATGTAGAAGCATATTGCTTTGCTGCAAGCTCCGACAGGCCGAATTGTTCAATAGCATTTTGGGCAAATTCGTTTATTTGCTCGCTCATGCCGCCAAAAGTAACATCAACAACGTTTTGTACCTCTTGGAGATCAGAGCCTAATTCGACCGCTTCTTTTGCAAAACTAACGATTTGTGCGACGGAAAACGCCGAACCGATAATTGCGCCAAGCTTTTTGACGGTGCTCCCCAGTTTGCTAAACTGAGATTGCATGTTTGTGACACCTTTACCAAAGCCTTTGGTGTCTATTAAGGTGTTGATTATGACTGTACCGTCAGCCATATGACCACCTCCTACGGATTTTTAGGTGGCCTCCTTTTCTTAATCAAGCCATTTTAAAATAGCTGTTTTTTCTTCTTTTGCTGCTTCGCTGTCAGCGGTCTTGAGATCTATAAGGTCCTTGTTTTCTTTGCAAAACTTCTCTTCCCATTTTTCCAACTTCTCATGCTTTGCTCTCTTTTGTCGTATGCTTATAACTGTAGACATAAGCCCGTCACCGATCTGCATAAAATACCCCCAAAAGGTCCACCAGTGGAGATAGGGGAGAGCACGTATTTCGGTATGCGCTACATTGTTTACAGCAGGTACTATCATTGTTGCGTCCTGTTCCCAGTCTAAAAGGCGCGGCTTTGGTTTGCCATCATCCTTTTGTCCGCAGTCGATAAAAGCGCAAACCTTTTCGCAGGCTTCTTGTAAATGCTCAGGCGGTATATCTTCCAAATTTGGGTACATGATTTTAAGCATTACCCACGCTTTTGTTTCGTTGTCAAGTTCAGGGTCATTAGCGGAAATAAGCACATCCAATACAGCGCGAAAGTCAGAACGTATAGAATATTCAGTACCGCCCACGACCAACGATGTAGGTAATTCATAAGCGTTCATTTGCTGTATTTGTCCGTATACTTTGACATAGCTTTCTGCATTTTCTGTTTGCGCTTTTTGATCTCGGGTTCGATGGCTTCAACAATAGTTTCAAGTACAACAAACGCAAAAAGATTGCCGTCAGGCATGAGTGTTAAAGGAGACATTAAACCGCTGAACAGAGTTTCACTGGCTTTATATCCAAGAAGATAGTCAAGCTTTTCAGTAAACTCTGCACCATACTGTGTCATTTCCTCAACTGTGGGGTTTTTGCTTGCCTCAGAAGCGCGCTTGTTGAAAAATTCTGAAACTTCACCACATCGTGCAGCGAGGTTGATATCTGCAGGATTCATTTTGAAATATGCAAACACTTCACCGTCATTATCTGTAAATGTGAATTTTAACAGACCTGAGTTTATATTCTTATTGATTGTATTTGCCATAATTAAGCCTCCTAAAATAAATCAGGCGCACCGTTTAAAGTGCGCCCTTTTCTTAATTCTTAAAGTGTGCTGGATGCTGTGAACTTCTTTGTAGAGAGGTCAAATGTACCCTTTACACGGTTACCCGCTCTGTGAATAGCAAAGGGAACTTGTACACCGGAAGTATCGCCGCCAACGCTCTGAGGTACAATATAGCAGTCTTCACGGTATGCCCAAACTACTGTCGGGGTATCATCTGCAGAAGCACCGGGCTTGAGAAGTACATCAACGGTAGTAGTTTTGCAGCCGTCACCTGTGGTACGGTTCATTGCAATGTCCATGACCTTCTCGGAAAGAGCTTCATCATAGTCGTAGTAGAACGGATCGGCGTTGGAGCTGACTTCATAGCCGTTTACTTTTACAGAGCTCTCACCGAGGATGTTTTGTGAAGTAGATACGTCGGGATTAAGTTCTACACTGTACTCTTCGAGATCCTTACCGAGACGGACATATTCGGAAGAAGCGTATGTAGTATCAAAAGCAGCATCGACGTAATGAGCAAGATATTTTCTCTCAATCATGCTGTATTTCACCCTTTCTGTGGATTACCACATTTGAAATTGATTTGTATACTCAACGACAACAGGCAGCATCCAATCTTGAGTGCCGTTATCGTTTGGCGTTAAGCCATAAGAGTTTGACCTTGTTATACGTGTTATTTTTCGTTCTTTGGTTAACTCGGGATATGAAGAAAGCCTGACAGTTTCACCGTTGATAACTGCAGGCTCTTTGCATAACCATTTACCCAGCGTGTCAAGAAAAGTCTGTACGCGGAGTTTTTCATATTCTCTTGTTGCCGATGTCCTGTAGATAACAAAAAACGGGAATTGGCAGGTCTGATATACATGGTCTGTAATGCTGCGTCGCTCTGTCATAACAAGAGCGCCTGCATCAGCAGAAAATGTAATACCGCCGTCCTGGTCTAATTCCTCAAACAGAATTAATTCACCGTCAAGTCCGGGATAAGCAGAAAGCAGAGATTTAACGGCTTTTGCTAAAACCTCATACCCACTTGCGTCAACGCCTATAGGCTTTAATTCATCAGCCATTATTTACCGCCTCCTCCCGCTATCTGTTTTACTTTGGCGATCCATTTGTCACCGTGTACTTCCTTTGCTGCTTCAAACCAATGTGATTGAGCAGACGGATGCTTGTTCTTGGTGTAGTTCAAAGGCTTCTCTGTGGCAACTTTCTTTTCGCCTTTTTCAGCCCACGCAGAACGTGTGCGCTCACCGACCATGACTTTTCCCTCGTAGAGAAAACGACCCATAGGGGGAGCAGCTGCTACAACCATACCGCTGCCGGCAATAGCTTGCGACATAGCGTGTGTGACGTTCATAAAAGTGCCCGTTTCCATCGGCATGAATGGCATCATAGAAGTAAAAACCATACTGTCAAGCTGGTATTGAGCCTTTGAATATTGTTTTTCAAACCGCGCAAGATCTATATTCATATTGACCTCGTATTGAGGTCCTTTGTCTTTCCAGCGATATTTTATCGTGGAAATATGCTGAATTTTCTTTGCCATAGCTATTTACCTAAAATCTCAAAGTGGGGAATTACAGAATATAGACCAACAGAGGTTATGGCAAATACATTGTCATATTCTTTATTCATGTAGCTGTAGAAGCCGCTGGAGTATTCTGTGTCAATAACAGGCTCTGTGTTCGGCCACTCACCGACATAAAAGAAATCAAACAATGTGCCGCTGCTGAACGTGAGCGCATCGCCTAACTCGTCGTTGGTCAGCTCTGCCCACTGCTTAGGCGGCAACCACGGCTTATCAGCGATCATTTTGTTTTCTCCGTCTATTTTATAACGGATATTCAAAACAACGCTGTCAGCCGATTGAGCGCCGTATTTAGCTATAATGGCAGCACGGTCTATGTTGAGGTTTACTCCTTTGATAACCGTTGGATACCATGTGTCGCCCTCGCGGTTGGCGTAGCGATTAAACAGTGTAATAGTGTCGTTATACATCGTTATTACCTCGCACGAAAAAAAGGATAACGACCCATATACAACAGGTTCACGCCGTTTGCATCTCTAACGCCCGAAAGGCAGCTGCGGATGGTATCGCTGTACAGCTTATCCTGCACAGCCTTGTCCGTCAGCGCCTTGTCGATAAGTGTTGCGGCTGCGGTGTTTGCGGAATATGAAACAGACTCGTTGCCAGCGGAAACAGAGGTAATTATTTTGCCCTGCAGACCGTTGGCGGTTTCTGTATATCCTTTGCTTTGGTTGACTGCTTTTTCAGCGGTGACGATCTGAGCAGCTATATTAATAAGTTTAGCAGCACAACGTTTTACTGCTTCTGCGTCATATTCATCAACAGGAAAGGCAACACGAAGTTTTTTTATACCATCAATACCTGTTGTGTGCCGATCCAGCAGCCTGAATACTTCCCAAGAGACAATGTCAAAGTCTTGGGAGGTTATAAGTTCGCCTCCGTACAGACTCACATAGTATTCATAGTCTATATACATTACGTTGCCTCCTGTTCTAAGAATTGTTCTATAATATCGGCTTTCTTTGTTGCGGTTATGCTATAGCCCTTCTCAGCTGCAAGCGCCTTGATTTCTGCTATTGTCATACTTTCCAGGTCGCTCGCAGTGAGCGCAGCCGATCTATTCAAGCTATAGCTGTTTATTCCCCCGCAATAGTGGCAACTACAACACCGTCAAGGCGCTCTGCGAAGAGTGTCATGCCATTGACTACTGTGTCAGAAGCTGTCATGTTTGTGTAATCAGGCTCCTCGTGAATGCCGATATAACCTGTTTCATCAGAAGTGAAGCTGAATGCTTCGCTGAGATCTGCGCCGTTTACGGGGACATAGTACAGAACAAGGTTGTCCTGAGCTGTGGAGTAGATTTTCTTCTGAGGTACAGAGCTGTTGAAGAATACTCTGCCAAGACCCATGAAGTCTTCAACATAGTTCATGCCGAAAGCATTCTGAGTTGTGATGCTTGCTGTGCCGAGGTAATCAGCAACATCGAGGGGATTCATGAAGTGAACAAGTGATGCACTGTCATCTTCGAAAAGGATCTGAAGCTTACCCCAAGACTGGGCGAGAGCGGCTTGGAATGTTGCACCGGATGCAGCGCTTGTACCGCTTGCGAGATATGTAAAAAAGTCAGATCTGATATTCTTTTGAGCATCGGAGAGCATCTTATCAGTTGTCGCTGTAACAGCCTGATCGTAGCCCTTTTCAATGATAGCTTCAGCGGATGTTGCTTTTCTCCACTTCTTAAGTGTAATCTCGCCCAGATCAACAGGCTCTGTTACATACTTGGAAAGGGGAATTGTCTCGCCTTCAGCAACAATGCCGCTCTGGAGTGTGCCTGTTGCCTTGTAAGCCTTGAGCACTGTGCCAGCCTGCTTAGCAATCTTGCGAGTTACACCAAGTGCTTCGGTGAGCTTCTTAATAGAGCCAGTAAAGTTATATACAAATTCGATCTCACGTGCTCTCGCGAGATCAGCGGTTTTGATAAGGTTAGTTTCTGCCATGTTTTAGTTCTCCTTTGTGAACAAATTCATATTTCTTGCTATTGCGGCTCGTCGCTCGCTTCTATCCTTGATATCCATGATGTTTTCGCGAGTGACTTGATCGCCGTTCTGTTTGGGATCTTTGGGACCTGTAAAACGCGGGCGGTTCTGCTCTAACTGCTTTTGCTCTTTATCCACAAAAGCGGATGCATCGTTTTTCTTTGCATCTTCGAGCAGGTCGTTAAAGCCTATAAGTTTTCCGTTTTTCACGGTTACGCTCTCCGAAATCTGAGCCATGATAGCTTTCTTTGCAGATTCGGAAGTAAACTCAATGTCTGCAAACGCTTCTTTAAGAAGCTCTTGCTTTTCATGAGCTGCCATTTTATCCGAATAATCCTTTTCGGCTTTTTCGGCTTTTGTTTTCCACTCGTCACGTTCTCTTGTGATAGTGTCGTAGTCCTTACCTTCAAAGCCTTTAAGGGTGCTTTCGGCAGTTTCCGCACGTTCTTTAAAAGCGTCCCTTTCTGTTTCGATTTTGCCTACCTTTTTCTCGTGTTCAGCTATGGTCTTGTAGTTATCGGCAACAGCTTTGTTAAAGTCTGTTACCTTATCTGCAGGAACCTCAAAGCCAAACTCCTTGCATATCTCAACAATGTTTTTCATTCTTCTATATCCTCCTACGTGATTTATTAACCGCTTCGTCAGCGGCTTGGATTAAGCCCGATAAACCCCGGGCAAGGTTGGCAGGAGCGGCAGGACTCGAACCTACACTGACAGAGTCAAAGTCTGTTGTGCTACCTTTACACAACGCCCCTATGTAACCCCAACCCGAATTGCACGGGAGCCGATATAATCGGTCAGACTTTTACGGGGTGTCCGATATGTAATAAGAAAGGAGGCAGGCGCGATGCCCAACGCGCCTTGGAGTTGCCCGCTGGAATCGAACCAGCGCCAGTCCAACGGCAACATATCAATAAAAAAAGCCAGCACAATTAAGTGTTGGCTTTAAAAATATTTAGTTGTAGTCGGCTGCGTATTCGTCTAAGGGACGTTCCTTTGCTTTCTCAGAAGCCATAATCGCAGCCTTTATGTAATTAGGTGATCGCTTTAATCTTGTCGAGGTATCGTTTTATTGTTTCCCGTTCTTCGCGGCAATCAGAGTCGCGAAGCATTTCTTCCATTTGTGCGGAGAAATCATCCATGTAATCTTCAAGGGTATTCATAAGCCGCTGCTTGCATTCGGGAGACTTGCTGGAACGGTAAGCGTGTTTGGACTCCATATAACGCTCGTGTTTCATGTCTCCATCCTGGCTGTAGCGCCTGCCGTCTCTGTAAGAATTACCACGCTCATACCTCTCGGCATATTCGCTGTCTCTTGAATATCCATCGCCCTCACGAGCGTAGCGACCTCTGCTGTCCCTCTTTCTGCGTTCTGAATATCCGTCTGCCATGCTGTAACCATCGTTGTGGCTGTATTCAGAGCCTTCCTGCAGCATATCTATCTTCAACAGATTCTTGTATGCGTCAATCAGTTTCCAAATAGTATCAAGGTCAGAAGTGCTCTTAATACCCGCTTCGGCTTTCTTCTCAAGCTCCTTGCAGATGTGCTCCTGCATTTTATAGGTATCGTACATATCGGCACCCCCTTAGCAGACTCGCACTGCGGTGAAGTTGGGGTTATCAACGAGTATCGGCTGATCACTTGTGTTTTCAACTGATACATTTACGCAGCAGTTACAAAATACATCTACATAGTGCTGTGTTGATACGTTGAAATATTCCTCAACGGCTGCAGGCGTTACTCTCATAAGAGAGCCGCCTAAGATCTCACCATCCTGTGAAAGTCCCAGTGAAATCTCACCAACTGTACCGCCTGTGGGAATGGCAATATTACCTGAGAATGTAATCAAATAACGACCGGGTTTGGTAAGTGTTATCTGTGCGCTGCCCTGACGATGACGTTCGGCACATCCGCTGTGTACAGCTACTGCGTTGTATACTACGGATTGCCCTGCAAGCACCATCTGAACAGCGGTGTTAATGAGTTCTATCATGTATACGTTCCTTTCGTATAGGGGGCAGGTCGCCCCGGCCCCCATGTAATAACGGTTAATCCGTACAACCCATTTGGGGGTAGTTACTATACGATTTACGCAGCGCCATAGCCGAAGCCATAGCCATTACCGCATCCACAGCTGTTGTTTGCAAATGCTACCTGACCACATGCGTTAACAGGGAATGTCACGGGTGTGGGCGGCTGCACAACATAAGCAGGAGTGGGGCAATCTGCGCCAAGTCTGCGGATAAGTTCTGCAGTCTGTGCCTCCTGATTTGCTGTAATAAACGCATTCTGAGCGCTCTGAGAAGCCTGGAACTTAAGAGCCTGGTTCTCGTCTCTGAGTGCGTCAATCTTGCTCTGTGTGAGGAAATCAAGAATTGCACGTGTATTGCAGTTTGCGTTGTCTATGATATCGCGTGTGGAGTTGTGAATTGTGCTGTTTGTGTCGCAGAAGCCACGCTCAATAAGGCGCTGTGTTTCGCAGCAACAATCTTTCATCTGATAGCCCAAGGTGTTAAAGCCCTGCTGTGTCTGATAGCCCAGATTGCAGATTGCATTGTCTACACCGTGGAAACCATTGACGATCGTATTGTTAAGAGCGAATGTGCTGTCTGCCAGTCCGTATGTCTGCTGATCGAGCTTGGAGATAAGGGTCTGCTGATCTACCGCAGCTCTTACGTCTGCCTGTGTAGCGCAGGGGGAACAGCCAAAGCCCGCGTTGCCGCCGAAACCGCCGCCAAAGCCGCCGCCGAAACCGCCGCGCCCAAACATGCCGAAGAGCAGAAACAGTATGATCCATGCGCCCCAATCACCGCCGCCGCCAAACATGCCGCCTCGGTTGCCATCGGTGACAGCTGCGATATCGGAAAGGGAATAATTACTATCCATGTTGTTACTCCTTTTTGTAGTTTTATTTAAAACCGTGGCCACAGTTTTTAACTATTTAAAACCTTTGAGTATTCCGGACATCTGATGTGCCATCTGCTGAGCTTGGTTAAGCTGCTGCTGGCTTATCTGACCGGACTGTAAGAGTTTGTTTATTTCCTCATGCGGGTTTTTGCCCTGCATTTGGTTCATAAACTGTTGAAACTGATGTATAACGTTAGGAGCACCCTGCGGGATATTGCCGCCTAACGCATTGAACAGGGGATTACTCATTGTTCTCACCACCATCCGCTATAACTTCGGGGGGGTGAACTACTCGCATTGCTTCAAGTCTCGCAACTGCATCTTTCAGCTGTTGGAACTCGCTGCGGCTTACAGGAGGCTCTGTGTTGACCTGTGAAACAGCAGGCGCAACAGTTAACTCTTTGTATTCAAATGTTTTCATAGTGGGCATTCCTGCCATGTCAACGGACTTGAGATAGAAGCGGGGGGCTTCACTGTCCATTAACAAAACTGTGGTATTAGGAGTTACCAAATAGGATTTTGCCGCCATTTCACCTTGTACCCAGAGGAGCCCCGAACTTGTGGGCTGTTGTGTGGGCATTGTGGGAATAGGCTGGCTGTATGGACCCCTCAGCTGGGCAAGCTGATCTTGTACCGGCTGAGGGTAAGGATTGTAATAAGAAAATGCCACCGTTCAAAACCTCCTGTATTTGTTTTCTGATTAAATTCTTGCAGAAAACAAGAGGTTTCAACAGTGACACTAAGTGTATGCGAAGTGTATATAAAGTGTATTAAAAGTGTTAGATTTCACGCTCAATTTTTGCATTGATACGCTGTGAAAGCTGTTTTACAGAGTCAACACTGCGGTTCATTTCTTCCGCGCATTGCTCTAAAGGGATATCCCGTGATCTGAGCCAAAACAACTGCCGTTCATCGTCTGTGAAATTACAGACAATGTCCAGATAGTCCAGCTCAGTTTGCGTAAAGGCTGCTATCTTCATCTCTCGCCTCATTTCGACCAATAGTAAATTGGTATCTCTTGCCCCGAGTCCCAAGAGTCATAATAAAAGCCATCGACAACACACACAACGTGTCCGTCAATGGCTAATACGTATGTACCTTTTGGGTTATCCCGGCAGAAATCATTTACTGTATAAACGTCCTGCCCTTTATCGTCTACTATATGCCGCTTAAAGCCGTTTTTTCGTAGGCAAGCGCCCCAGACATGGTTAGCAGACGGCATATCACACAAACCAAAGCCAAGGGCTGAGAGTTCAGCGTAGATGCGCTCCCAGTCTTTGCCTGTTGCTTTGGTAAGTGCACGGATCGTGCAGTCTCCCACACGATTACCGTTAGGGTTTGGGTTATATGGTTTGTAGTAACTCATATTATCACCTGTTTTTGGGTATGAAAAAAGCACCTTGCAGTTTTGTTCTGCTTGGTGCTTATTATAATCCTCTTACTGTTTCAACCAAGCATCCGCTTGTTGGGCACTTAACTTCACACGCACTCTTAAAATCATGAAACTCCAACATTTTGCCACACCTCGGGCACTTAACATTGCTTTCTGGTGCCTCGAGCTTTTTATCTAAAGCTTCCCATTCCTCAATAGTATAATTAATACCCATATATTATCCTCCGCGCTGTTGCGTCATACCCGTTAAATTCTCCAGCCTCTTTCGCACGGTCATATGCATCAATCATTAAGTCGCGTCTTTCCTCGTCTGAGAGATTAGGCGTTTTGATTGCGGCATCGTAACTTGCTTTAAATTCATCTCGCCAATCGCCTATAGGATACGGTGACGGATAATTCATATAATGTCCATAATACTCATGCGCCAAAACAGCTTTCTGAGACATTCTATCTCTTGCCGTAATGCCGTTAGGGTCTGGTAAAACATCCCCGCGAACATTGATTAAATTTCTTTCATCAACAAAACCCGTTCTGTTTCCTTTGTTAAAACGAAGCACGGATTTGTCAATTCCTATATCTTGTGCATCCATAAGCAGAGAGTCAATTTCATCACTATTTAATATCCGAGCAGGTGGCTGGCGTAACGACATTGCAAGCTCTCTTTCATTAATTATACCACGTTGTTTTGTTTTTTCAATACGTTTGTTCCATTTCTTCGCCGCGCCTCTTGCGGCAGCAGCCTGTTTTCTATCCCAACGGGCAACATCTATGCGATCACGGAGCTTTTTCAAGCCGTTTTGCTCGCAATAGTCATTATATGCCGCATTCTGCTTTTGGAGCAGTGCCGCTTTGCGCTGATACTCAAGGTCAAACTCTGCCTTTGCAGCGTCGCTTGTTGCGTTGTCACGGGCTGTTTTTAATCCCATGACCTCACGCTTTGTCTTGCGTATTCTTCGCTCTAAGAGCCTTTGACGCTGTTCTGTCTCGTATGCTTTTTTATTCTCTTCGGAGTCGAACTGCTCAAAGGGGTTAAACTCGCCATCACTCGGCATATACGAATGACGGCAGTTTGCACCGCATATTCCTTGTACATGACCCTCATTGCATACAGAAAAAGGCTTAAAGCGTTTATCCTTGCCAGAGCGAGAGTAGAATTTGCCCTGCCACCAGTAGTGATTGGTAAAATCTTCATTATCGGTAACACGAGCGCCCAAATGGGAAGATACCAGGACAATATCCCAGTCGTATTCATCCATTCGGGCAGTGGTTACATCTGCGCACGCCTGTGATACGCCAGTTCTAACAGCTCTGAGCGTTGCTGTCTCTATGGTGTCCTCGTGATACACTTCCTCAATGCCTGTAACAGGGTTTTTTCGTGTGTATTTTACTTTTACACCATCTTTGACAATATCGTTTATAACCTCTTTGACAGCCTGTGTATAGCCCACAGAGCCCGAGAGCACAAGGTTATATGCTTTGTCACAGCCAAGTATAAAAGACTGCTGTGCGGCATTGGCAAGCGTTCCGGTGAAGTTTACCATTTCGCCAAGTGTCTTTTCATAGTTGCGTTGCATCATGCGTATGTAATGCGGTGACTGCTCAAGAGGTTCGGAAAAGATATTAGCCGCTTCATAGATATCGCTGTCGTATTTATAAGACTTAACACCCGCTTCTTCCATAGCTTCTGCAATCTCACTTTGGAGAAGAGGTGTTTTTCGCGCTATCTCTTTCTGTATATCCTCCAAGAGAAAGCCGGCATCCTGCAATACCTGAAGCTGCCACTTGTCATACGCAGTCAATATGTAATTGTCGCCGCGATCTAAACGCGCCATAATACGCTCTATAATGCGGTTTAATATATCTTGGTGAAGCTGTTCGGCTATTTCCTCGGCTCCCTCAGATATATGCAGCAGGTATTCAGGTGTCAGCATTGTTTATTCCTCGTCTGTTGCCAAACTATCAAACAGACCGCTGAAATCAAACTTTACTTTTCTGGATTTGATTAACCATTGGATAAGTTTTATCATAGGTTAGCCCCCTAAACAGTCCAGTTTTTAGCAGCTATAGTTGTTAGCTGTTCACTGGTCAATCTTGTTTTTACTTCATTGCTTAAAACCAATTTTGTAGTTGTGCCGTCTGTAAGATCAGCAAGACCGTTTATGATAGATTGAATACTTTCATCTGACAAAACAGTGCTTGGGAAATTAATTTCATACTTTATACTTTCGGGCTTGAATCTTATCTCTCTTAGTTTTGTAACACCGTGAAACCATAATGTGAATTTTGTAACGCTTGAGACATCCAGTTCGCCTATGATTTCCTCGAGGTTCGGGGAGTTGTAAAACAGGTCGCTTGCACTATAAAACACCCTGTTGAAGTTAGTTAAGTCAATATGTTTTAAATCGGGACAACGCTGAAACGCTCCGTGCAAGATTAAATTAAGGTTTCTTGCGTTGCAGGTTAGTGTAATGCTTTCGATACCAATTGCACCACGCAGAAAATAAGACATAGCAGTATCTGAAAGATTTGGTACATTTATCACCAAACCAGTCCCAGCAGGGAAGACGGCATAATTAAACATGCCCGATATGCCTTTAACATACGTCCATATTTCTTCCGCTGCTGCATATCCAGCTGCATATCCACGCTCGTAACCGCCATCTGATATGTTTTGCACCTCACCAAAAGAAACGTCAAAGCGTTGGTTGCTTTCTTTGAATTTTACATCAAATCTCATTCGTTTCTCCCTGTAAGCATTTTGTCAGATAGACATTCTTGTGCGCTTATCCTGAATATATCAGATGCTAAAACGTCACCTGCAGGGGATATGGCACGAACTTGTATAAGAACGTCGGGCTTTGTTTTAAACTTAAATGTATCCTCTTCAGTAAACTTGAATACTGCCGATTCTTCGGTAGTTGTCAGATCTTTCAAATACTTTTGTAAAACAATTGCGTCACCTTGTTTATAGGTGAGTTCTACATCAGCAACAGCACTCACGGGAACTGGAAAGAAAAACTCATGTGTCGGTGTTGTTCCTATTCTCATACATTCACCGCCTTACTCTTCATTGCCGAACAGTGTCGGCTGTTTGGGCTGCGCTTCTTTTTCAAGTTGCCTTGCTTCTTCTTCTGTGTAGCCTTCAAACTGAACAAGATAACGCCAGAAAGGGAAGCGCCCAGCTTGTACCCAACTGTAACAGCGTGCACGGTCCTCTTCGACGTTGTATGTAATATCACCGAAATCATAGGCAACTTCGTATTTACCCAAAGGTGCAAGGCTGTACAGATCCGCAAAAGCGTTAAGCGCATATATCAGACGGTCCATACAGTTCTGTAGGCTCTCACGCATATCTTTTACAAGCTGAATAGTGCGCTGTTGCTCTGCTTCAACGCCTGTTGCCGTCTGAATACCTGTAGATTCATTAAAAACAAAATGCCCATTGCTATAGCCAATCTTGTATCCGATCTGACTCAGCAGGGCATTTATTCCTGTTATTCTTATTTCTGTATTGAGTGTGGGGTTTATCTCGTGGTAAACATCACTGTCCACACTGTTAATACCGTCCACCAACTTAACGTAGTCGGGGAGTGTAGTCTTGCCCAGAGCGTGCTCGTTCATGTAGCCGCCTACGAGCAAACGGTCAGAGTCGAGCAGTACAGTTCTCTTGCTGTCTTCAATCTCTTTTGCGTTTCTGCTGTAGGCTATATCAAGGTCTTTCAGCTCTTCCAATGCATCTGTGATAAGAGGCAGAGACAGTGCAGAGTCAAAATCAATATTATTTGCGTGGGGTGTGCCCAAAGGCGCAAACAGGGGAGACTCTATGCCGCTGATCCGTTCTTCTTCCGTAAGACCTATCCACGGTGTTTTTTCTATTGCAATATCTTTCGCAGTATCATTTACAGAGCCGCCGACCTTGCAGCGGTTTGTTATAACATAAGTGCCGTCATCCTCAAAGCGATGATACTCAAAGCGGGTGTAATATCGTTTGTTGTATTCGTCTGCTTTTCTGTTGACGAATACAATGCCGGTTATTTCTCCGTTTGCAACATCTGTAATAACGTAATCACCGGGTAAATAAATATCTACGGTGTCTAAATTCGGTTTTAGAATTATCGTACCGCAAGCACAGCTGTATTCCACCCACTGACGTAAGCGCGGTTTGATATCGTTTATCTGCTCCTGCAGCCAGTCAGCACGAGCACTGCCACTTACGCTGATATCAGCAAGAAGCGTTGTAAGCCTCGCTGTTTCGCTGCACAATGCTTTTGCAAAGTTGATTGTCTTTATATGGTTCCGTTCATCTAACCAATCAGGGCTACCCCTGTAGGCTCTCATGCAATATTCAATTAGGCGCTCAACCTCAGGTGAGGTTATTGGCGCTATTTCAAATTCTTCTTTGGCTCTGCTGCTCAATAGCATGTTAAACCACCCTTTGATTGTTGAAATTATGCTCATTAAATGCTTTCCCTCACTTTGCGTATCATTACGGTATTGCAGAAGTATCTGATATCATCCATTGCGTGATCGTTTTCTTTGATGACTTTATCCTCGGTTTGTTTCTCATCCCAACGATATAAGCCAAACTCTCTGATAGCGTCCACGCATGAGCGGTGGATCTTAACATTACCATTACGCAAATAAACAGCAGTGCGCCTGATACCGTCCAACACAGTATTTGCCGCCTGCTGTACTCTGAAACCACGACGCTTGAGAGCTGTAATAAACGAAGCTGCCGAAGGGTCTACTATTACCTTGGTAATAAAATAATCTCGTGCCAGTTCTATAAGAGCATCGCAATACTCTTCATCTGTCAGCTGTTTCTTTTTGCCTCTTCCGTCGTAGTAATATTCTTTTATTCTTACTGCTTTACTGCCTGTAACGCTCCACAGCCCAGCAGAAAACGGATTGAGCGTGCCGTAGTCAACTGAAATATAATACTCAGCACCCTCAGGTTGTTCGTCTGTTATATTTTCCTCGCCAAACTCATAAACAAGACCTTCGGCAAGTACCCATTGACCCAAAATGTATCGCTGATAGAAAACGCCCGTATAAAGCGATTTATAACGCTGTATGATGCTTTCGCTTAAGGAAGGGTTATCTTCTAAGAGAAAGTGCAAATGCAGTGCGTTGCGCTCTCTGGCGTTCTGTATCCACTCTGTATAAAACCAATGTTGTGGAGAGTCGGGATTGCAGTTAAACCAAAGCTTAGAGCCGGCAACAGAACAACGCGCCATTGCCTGCTCAACAAAGCTGCGTGGCATAAGAGCGACTTCATCCATAAGAACGCCTGCCAATGTGCGCCCCTGTATCAGCATAAATGAGCTCTCGTCTTTGCCGCCGAAGATTTCAAACACGTTTTGTGTTTTCCCCTTGGAAACTATGAGCAATTTGTCTGATCTGCGCCATTGAATGCGGTATTTTTCTTTTGCGTAGCTCAAGCCAAGATAAGGCGTGATAATATTCTTTATGGCTGAGTCAACTGTTTTTCCGCATATACCGAAACGCTGATTGTTAAAACGTCTCATTGCATCGTCTATAAACGCAAGAGTCATGAAAACGGTTTTGCCGGATCTGATAGCACCGTCAGCTATAAGCACATCATATTTAGTAAACGGAAACGCCATTATTTGTCGCTGCTTCTCACTGATCGGCATTGTTTAACCTCTCCGCTTCTTCTTTCAGAGACTTAGTAAGCGGGTCATCTTCGCTTTGTGTGCCTTGGGCATACTCAGAAACATTTTTTTCAAATACTCCCATATCCGCAAAACTTTGTACCATTCTGCGAAACACGTTTGTGTCTGTGATTTCTTCCAGATTGTTAAGCCAGTTTTCACCAACTAACAGTAATCTTACTCTTATACGGGCTTTTGCCACTGCTTCGTCAGAAAGTGTATCAATGGTTTTTTCTTTTGTTTTTTGGTGCAAATTTTGTGTAAACGCGGTGCGCTCGTCTTTCCACTTTTCTGCAGCCGCTTTTTTCTTTATTGAATCTATGGAAACACTGTGTTTCTCGGCTAACTCACGGTAGCTGCCGCCGCCGTTAATATAATCGTTCTTAATGGCAAACCAATCAACAGCCACGGTCACCACCTCTCTTTGAATAAGAAAAAGCCCCGGTATTAACCGAGACTTTTCTGTGTATTTTTCTACGATACTATTTTATCACGTTTTTTGGGCTCTATGGTATCAACTTTAAATCTCATACCCAAAACACTCGCCCACAAGTCGAATAAAAGCAGCGTGCCAACGTTTCCCAGTAGCTTCAGATATGTATAACCCAGCGACCACATCACTAATATTTTGTTTTTTCTTGCCTTGCCAGTACATACGCGATATAAGCTCAACTCGGGTGTCTCCGTTTGGATACATCGTTGTGATGTGTATTGCATTTGTTACTGCTTCATATTCTTTTTGCTTTGCCGGGGGCATCCGCTTTAGCGCAGTTGTTTCTGTTGAGCGCGAAATGTCACTACCTCGCGGCATCCCAGTGATGTGTGCCGAAATAGATTGGGTGTGCAAATCTTCATACTCGGCTTTTCGAGCTGGATAATTGCGTACTGTGTTTACTGCGTTTACCCACCAATCAAATCGCGGTCTGCTCATTACATTCACCTCACAATGTCAGATGATTTCCGGGTGTTCTTTTATAAACAGCATCACAACATCAGATATAGCCTGTGTTGCTATTGCTTTTGAATAAAAGTACACCGTCCCCATTGTGCGTGCGTGATGTGCTGTGACCTCATATACATCTTCAATGCTGTTATATGCGATTGTATATTTCGGTTGCATCATATTGTCCCAGTCTATCAGATCCCCGTCGTATGCCTGAGAGTAGTCCTGCAGGTGTCTTACAAGGGCTGCATTGAGTTCCTGTTCTCTTGACCGCTTGACCATTGTATATCCTCCTTAAGATGATAATGGTCAGGCAGACTACCTTGCACCCTACAGATGCTTACTTACGGCTTACCATCAGCAGATCAGTACCAGCGCAAAGCACAAAGATGATCCACATGAGCACAGGAGCCTGCAGTTTAATCAGAACACAAAGCATTAATAAATAAATCATTTAAACCTCCGGATCTTTCTAAGAATTATGGTATGTATTTACCAAAGTAACATCAACTAACATCATTCACACTCCTTCGGCGGCTCTGGAAGTGGCATCCAGTGGGTGACATTAATCGTTCCGTGTATAATGCCATCTCGCCAATACACCCACACTCCATTTCCGTTTTGATGACCTACTGTTACCAAACCGTTGCTCAACGCAATAAGTCTGTCCCCTGTATGCGCACGTTTATTTGGATCAACAGGTATCCACTCCTGCACCGTTACGCCGTTGGATATAAGGTGGTCGGCAATTCTTGCAGTATCACAATCAAGGTAATCGACATAGTTGCACACTTTGCACCCTATTTCTTCGTCACACGATTTGCATTCGCTAATTAACTCAATCAGCTTTTCTCTACCACTCATTTTCAACTCTCCTGTTCCATGCTTCGATTGCCCGTTGCTCTATTTCTGCCAGTGTAGTTAGTTTTTGGCTTTTGGGAGCATTAAAACTATAGTTTCCACATTCGCCGTTTGTGGTTGATATTGTCCACCAAAGGTTTTATATGCAATATAACCTTCGTCTGTACGTTCAAAATGTGCTTCCATATAATTGACTGTAGATATAAGACCTTTTGCCCCTGACAGGTCTGCCCCTGACAGGTTTGCCCTTACACCACCATCTTCATTGTTCAACCACAACTGGTGCTTTGCCAATATTTCCTGTAATTTCTCAACGGTCACAAAAACCATCTTCGTGTTTTGTTGCGTTATAGTTTCTACATCTGCCAAAACCTTTGTTTGTCTGTGTATGTCTTTGCCACAGAATGCACTCTTTACAACGCACAATATCAACCGTTGGCGCTTCTTTTATCATCCGAAACATCTTACTTTTGTCAAACGAAAACCGTATTGGCGTATTTTCCAATTCCGATTCTAACGCTTTTCTGCTTATCAGATCAGCCATTGTTCTTCAACCTTTCTACCTTTTCCGCTATCTCCGCTTTTGCATCTTCCATAAGTTCATCCCATTCACCGTCATAGTTGTATGTCAATGCTTCACCATCACAAATGCGCTTCACATAGCCGTCAAGCAAAGCAAAGTCTTTTTCATAGCAATGGAAACTGTTTGCCCTGTGCGTATATGTGCCAACTTCAACGCCTAATTCATCAGCAATGCGCTTCTGAAGCATTATCAAAGCAAAAGCGTTCATAAATGTAGCCTTGCAAGCATCGTTTGATCTGAATAAAACTTTGCAATGCAGCTTGTTGTCTCTGATGAAATATTGAATATGCTGTAAGCAAGCAGGATCGTCAAGTTTCATGTCAGCGTGTCTTCTAACGCCTATCACAGCTCGTCTGCTTTCAGGATTGCGCCTGAGTTTGTTGATTACGAATTGATATTGATAACCAATGCGGTCATGATAGGTATAAGCCCAATTACCGCGCTCAATTTCAAAGTCCAGGATGCCGTCAAGTATTTCCTGCCTGTACTGTT
>CAYYGY010000001.1:0-24711 GCA_964471735.1 uncultured Eubacteriales bacterium | reverse complement strand
GATGCGGAAGGGTTTTCGTGTATTGCTTTGAGTAATTCGATGTTTCCCATCGTACAACCCTGAATCATCATTTTTGCGGCTGCAGACGTATCACGCTTATGATTTAAGTGGGCGTTGATTGCCGTGCGAACCATCATCTTCATCGACTGGGGGTTACTGCCGGCCCTGCAACCTATTGACGACAGCGAATTTTTTGCGTCGTCACAAACCGAACTGTACTCGTTGCGGCTTTGTGAAAGTTCGCGGCGTAATTTTACGTTGTCTACGTGCTTTAACACTGCGGTCACCGAATCCCTGCCAAAGGCGGCGGCTTTTTCAACCTCGCTCAAAAGCTTAACCGTGTTATTTGCCATAATTTGTCACACCTTTCTTATTTCACCCTTAGTATGGCACACTGAAACAAAAATAATTCAATTTTTCTCAAACGAAGAAAAAGCAGTTTCCTGTACAATTCAGGAAACTGCTTTTTTGCTTTCGTCAGGTTATTTTCTGTCGAAAGACTTACAGTCGGTACACTGATCCATAGTGGGATTTGCTTCGTGTGTTCCGACAAGGATCTTGTCGAGAGTGCAGTAGTCTTCACAGCAACTGTGGTGACGGCACTCGCCGACTGTGCATTCAATACTTCTGTTGCACTTGTTATCCATTGTTCATACCTCCGTTTTCTGAAGTACGGTAGTAGTATGTGCACCAAGTGCCGACGTATTCCGTTTTTTAAACTGAAAATTTATTCCAAATTTAAAGCTTTGAGCTTAATGCAAGGAAAAGCGATGCCGTATGGGAGAAAAAATACATTTCAAAACCGATTTGTGTTCGACTCTCCTCGCATTAACTCCTTAAGATATTTGCGAAACTCTTCGCCGATCTCCTCATGCTGCAAAGCAACCTCAATTTGCGCCTGCATAATGCCGAGTTTGTTGCCCATATCGTAGCGCGTACCGTCAAAATCAACAGCTATCATTCCCTCTGTGCGCGCAAGCTGAGCCATCGCATCGGTAAGCTGGATCTCGTCGTTTCTTCCCGGCTTTGTTTTATCAAGCAGGTCAAATATCTCCGGCGGCAGAACGCACCTGCCCAGTATGGAATAGCAGGACATTATCTGCTCTTGGGTGGGTTTTTCTATCATATCCGATACAGCAAAAACCTTGTCCTCAATCGGCTTGACATCAAGCGAGCAATACTTATGCACCTCGCTTCTGGGCACCTCTTTAACCCCGACAATGCCCTTGCCGTACTTTTCATACCTCTCGATAAGCTGGCCTGTTACCGAGGTTTCGGAGATGATAACGTCATCACCGTACAAAACGGCGAACGGTTCATCACCCACAAAGGTGCGCGCCGCCATTATGGCATGGCCGAGGCCCTTTGGCTGATGCTGGCGCACAAAGTGGATATTGGCAATGGTCGCAAGCGAAGCGACCTTGTCGGCCTCTTCGTTCCTGCCTTTTTTGCGCAGAGTGTCCTCAAGCTCATACGAGTTGTCAAAGTGGTCCTCGATCAGTCCCTTTCCTCGGCTCGTAATAATTAGAATATCTGTAATCCCTGCGGCAACCGCTTCCTCAACGATATACTGGATCGCAGGCTTGTCCACGATAGGCAGCATCTCTTTAGGCATAGATTTGGACGCAGGTAAAACTCTTGTGCCGAGTCCGGCGGCAGGGATAACGGCCTTTGTGATTTTCATTTTCGCATCTCCTTATAACAAAAATAATCCGATCAAGTACGAAAACACCAAGTTCATAACATTTATAACTATGTACGCCGAAAACGGGTTTATACCGCCTGACGCCATAAGCTTTTGAAGCTTGTTTGAAACATTCTCATCTGAGTTTATTTTATCTATTTTTTGAAAAACGTGGGACATATATATCCTGTCGCCCCTGAGTCCGATAAATACGTGGATACCTATTATCAACAGCACGCCTAAAACGCACAGCACCCACGCCATCGGAGTCGCTGTTTGATAGGCAGTCATCATAGCCTCGTTGATAACGGCGTAATTGCTGTAGCGCTCCTGCTGGGTCATCTGGTAATACGGGAAAAGCGCCGAATAAAAATGTGCCATAAGCGGCGACATCATGACATAGGCCAGCAGGGTAAACAGCGCCGTTATGAGCGACTGAAGGTGACATTTGCGGAAACTCAGCCAGCCGTAAGAGAATATAAATCCGCCCCAGTTCCAGTCGGTTTTGGTCCTTCTTGTGCTCAACTCCTGAAATTTGGGAACATAGCGTTTTGTGTTTATCCTTACGAAAGAGGCAACGTCTGTTACTGTCTTGCCTTCTATCTCGCTTTGAGGGTCTACACCGCCGCACACATCCTGAAACGAGCCAAAAACGGTAAACGGCGGCTGATCGCCCTGCGGCCCGTTATCAAAGCCAAACGGCTCAGCCTGCTCTTCGCGGCTTTCCTCCTGCTCAGGCTCGCTGTAATCGACCTCTGCCTCAGGCGTGCCGTGTAGGTTGGCACGGGCACAATGCCCAAGCGAATTGTAGCACTCTCTGTGATGGGCGGCGCCGCACTCAGGGCAAAAGACAACGTCATCATCTTCAAAAAGTATGGCGTGGCAAAACGCACACTGCTTTTTTATAGCCATAAAACTTAAACCTCACTTTTCTTAAATACATTTTAACTCAAATGCTTTATAATATCAACTGTTTGTTTTTTCATCAAAAAACGCCCCTTCGGCAAAAAAGAGGCGTTAATGCGAGAAAACTTATTTTATTCGGGCCTTCAGTTCTTTTATTACCTGCTCTTTGCGCCGGTCGATGGCGGCAAAATCCATACAATTGACGTACAGCTTTTCCAGCTCGTCGTGGATAGCTTTTGCCTGCGAGAGCGTGTCTACCGCCGCAGTTATAAGCTCGCCGACTGCCCTGCGGTTAAACGACAGCCGCTGTCTGTTCTGATGCAGGCGGGTGACGTCGCAAAACCGTCTTGCGTGGATTATCCTGTCAGTAACAGGGGCCTTAAGCCATCTGGTTCTGGTAGTAAAGCCCAGTTTCAGTTCAGGTATGATAATGTGCTCAACCTTTTCGTCAGGCGCGAAAGGCGACATACAGGTTATGATGTCGTGCCCGCGCTCAAGCGCCGTCATTCTTACCGCCGAGAGGATAATTCTGGACACAGCGCCGTATTCGTCCTCGATGGCGATTATCCTGTCGCACATTTTGCCCAATGTGTCCGTATGGTGCACCATTCCCTTCGGTGTGACCGAACTTAAAAACCGCACCGTTTCCTTGCCCCGCCGTTTTTTATCCTTCATCAGACGAATGGCCGTTTCGGCGCCGAAAACAGACGCGCGCTTTGTGTCACAACAGTCGTATGCTATCCTGTACGAATCGTTAAGCAGAGCACAAACAGCACCCACGTACCTGTAAATGCGCTGGTACATAGCCGAGTTTGAATCGGTCAATGCGACGGCCTGCTCGCCCACATTGGCGATCCGTTCGCGGTCACAGCAGTCGGCTACGTTTAATATGACCTCGCAGACCTCAGGATATTTTGGATTTATGATATGGGGCGCAGTTGCATCGCAAATGCACGCCTTTATGTCGGGAAAGATAACTGCATCCAGGGAATCAGGGTCGCTGGGGCAGGTTATATACACACAAGTTTGGCCAAGTTCTTCAAGTTCTGCGGCAACGCCTTTCATCAAGGACGATTTGCCCATACCTGCACCGCCCTTTATCAAATAAGCGCGCCAGTCGGCACCCGACTCATATATTTCATCAAGGCGTGACAAATATCCGCCCTTTGACATAACTCCGGCAAAGAACACAGCTTTATCGTTAAATTGCATATTACACCGCTTTCTGCCGTTTTGATCGACGGCATATGTTGATTTGATACCATATTATTCAAAACACACACTTTATGACACATCACACACCGTTTATAAAAGTTGGTCTTTAACGACAATTTATTATTGTGATTTTTCATTAGTTGTAGTATAATTCATTATGTACTATTATATGTTGATTGGAGCACGGAGAATGTCGATACATTATCTTGATAACAGCGCCACGTCGCCGCTGTGCGATGAAGCGAAGGCGGCAATAGCATTCTGTGTGGAAAATCACTTCGGCAACCCTTCTTCGATGCACCTTCTGGGCGCAGAGGCCCTTGCACGGCTTGACAGTGCAAGGCAGACCGTAGCGTCTTATATAGGATGTTTGCCTAAAGAGGTGTATTTCACCTCTTGCGGCACTGAGGCGAACAATACCGCTGTTTTCGGCGCGGCATACGCCCGCAGGCGTGACGGCAATCACCTTGTCACAACTAAAATTGAGCACCCGTCGGTGCTGAAGGCGTTTGAGCGGCTTGAAAAAGAGGGCTTTGAGGTAACTTATATAGGGCCTGACGCGGCGGGCAACATATCGGCAGAAAGCATCGCGGCCGCCGTAAGAAAGGATACCGTGCTTGTAAGCATTATGGCGGTAAACAACGAAACAGGTGCTGTTTTGCCCGTTAGCACAGTCAAGCCTGCGCTTAAGGCAGTAGGCAGCACGGCCTATGTGCACAGCGACTGTGTACAGGCGTTCGGCAAAATTGCTGTGGGGCCTGAACTGCTTGGCGCCGACCTTATCTCGGTCAGCGGACACAAGATACACGCGCCCAAGGGAATCGGTGCGCTTTACGTTTCACGAAACGTAAGGATACTGCCCCTTATGGTGGGCGGCGGTCAGGAAAGAGGTTTGCGTTCGGGCACCGAATCCACAATGCTGATAGATGCCCTCGCGGCCGCCGTGAAGGCACTGCCGGACACAAAGCGCTCGCTTGAAAAAATGACCGCCTTGCGCGACCGCCTTGTTGAGCGGCTGAGTGCGATAGACTCGGTCGTTATCAACTCGCCTGATGATGCCTTGCCGTACATAGTCAACTTTTCGGCGGAGGGAATACGCTCGGAGATTATGATGCACCACCTCGAAACGAGCAAGTGCTACGTTTCCAGCGGAAGTGCCTGCGCCAAAGGCGGCGTAAGCCACGTGCTTGCCGCTCAGGGGCTCAGCCGTCAGCGAGCAGACAGCGCTATAAGAGTCAGTATGTCACGCTTTACAACCGATGAAGATATAGACGCGCTCGCTGCAGGTGTTGAGCAGGGAGTCGCTTTACTCAAGAGAAGGAAGTAACGATGAAAGAGATTATTTTAGTTAAAAACGGCGAGCTTGCGCTTAAGGGGCTTAACCGTTCAACTTTTGAAGACGCACTTATAAAATCCCTCAGACGCCGCCTGACCGACCTCGGCAGAGTGGAGATAAAAAAAGCGCAGTCAACGATATACATAGAGCCGCTCGACGAAGATTTTAACTTTGACGAGGCGCTTGACAGAGTATCGCGCGTTTTCGGCATCGCCGCGTTTTCGAGGGCGGCCGTATGCGAAAAAGATATGAATGACATCTTAACAAGGGGTGTCGACTGGCTGAAGGACAAGCTGGCGGGGGCCGCCACCTTTAAAGTAGAATCAAAGCGCGCAGACAAGAGGTTTCCTCTGCCGTCGCCTGAGATAAGCGCGCAGATGGGCGGCGCAATACTTGCCGCCTGCCCTCACCTTAAGGTAGATGTCAAAAACCCTGACGTCACCGTTGTCGTGGAGGTAAGGGACTTCGGCGCATATATCCGCGCAGGCCAGCTTCAAGGCGCAGGCGGTATGCCTGTGGGCACGGGCGGCCGCGCCGCAATACTGATTTCGGGCGGAATAGACAGCCCCGTTGCCGCATGGATGATGGCAAAGCGCGGAATCGAGCTTTTTGCGATACATTTTGCCAGTCCGCCGTACACAGGGCCTTTGGCTGAAAAGAAGGTGAAGGACCTTTTAAGGCAGGTCGCAAAATACAGCGGCCCGATTATGATGGCCAAGGTTCCGTTTACAAAGACGCAGGTCGAGATTCAGGAAAAATGTCCTGAGGAATATTTCACCCTGATAATGCGTCGGTTTATGATGAAGATATCGTCGCAGATTGCAGAGAAAAACCGTTGCTCTGCACTGATAACGGGCGAAAGCGTCGGTCAGGTCGCAAGCCAGACGCTCGCGGCGCTTCAGGTGACCGACAGAGCAAGCGATATGCTGGTGATGCGCCCTCTCATAGGAATGGACAAAGAGGAGATAGTGCGCATATCCAGAAAAATCGACACCTTTGATATTTCCATTTTGCCTTACGAAGACTGTTGCACAGTCTTCACCCCGCGTCACCCGCGCACCCGACCGACTGAGGCCGCTGTTATCGAAGCTCAAAGCGCACTTGATGAGCAGGCTCTGATAAAAGAGGCTGTCGAGGGCACAGAATTCGAATTAATTGATTAATTTTGGAGGTACGCCAATGAATGCCGAAATAATATCTGTAAGCAAACAGCTCTATGGGGATAGGATAGACAAAAACGTAAAAGTCCTGACCGAACTGCTTAATATGTGCTCGGTTTCTGTCGACAACAGCACCGTTATAGGCACCGACGCGCGCGAACTTAAAAAAGCGCTCAGGCAAGCTGTTGCACGAAGTGAACTGATAATTGTTTGCGGAGGAGTAGGCTCTGATGAAGACGATAACACCGTCAAAGCCGTCTGCTCTGCGGTAGGGCTCGGCTGTAATGAAAATGATGCGGCAGTTGCAAAACTTAAATCAACCTACGGCGATGCCCTGACCGAACGTCAGCTTAACGCCGCGTTGGTACCAAACGGAGCGGTGGTGTTCGACAACACCGTTTCTGTTGCACCCGGCTGTGCGATTTCCGCCGCCGCGCAGAGCATAGTCCTTCTGCCCGACGAGCCTGCAGCACTTGATGCTATGGTAGGCGGTCCTCTCAGGCAGTTTGTCATCAGCAAGACCGGCTTCAGCATAATCGACGACGCTGACGAGCCTGAGTTTGAGGCGGCTGTACTGCCGTTTGAAGCAAAAACGCCGGTGTTTGAAGACGACCCGACATCTGAAGATTTGGGACTGGATAAGATTTTTGATGAACCCGTTGCGCCTGTGCTTGAAACTGAAGCACCCGCAGCGATGCCCGAGCCGCCGGTGTTCGACCCCGAAACAGAGGCTGATGAAATTATACCTGCCGACGAGGTCGACTGGAACGTTGATGCCATGTTTGCCGCAGATACATACCAACTTGCCGACGAAGCAAATAAGGGCGATGACAATACAGAAGACACCGAGTGCAAGGAAACACCTTGGCCCGTAAGGGTGGCGCAGTATATCTTACCTTGGAAGGGCGACCGCCTGCTTGACGTGGTTAGAAAGCTTGTCTTTATGATTGCGACCGTCGGCTTGGTGGTGTCAGGCGTTTACATTTCAGAATATTTTATCGACAACCGTAACGAGAAAGAGGCGGAAGACCGCTTTGCCGACCTGATAGAGCAAAACGACGAGGTCGTCGGCTGGCTGACCGTCGCCAACACCAAGATAGACAACGCTGTTTATCAGACTGACAACAACGATTACTACGTCGACCACAACGCGCTCAAAGAATCCAGTGTTTACGGCGCTCTGTTTGCCGACTACCGCAACGAAATCTCCGAAAGCGGCAACAGCACTAATATCACGATTTACGGGCATCATATGAAAGACGGAACGATGCTGGCAAACCTGCACAAGTACAAATCGCTTGATTTCTACAAGGAAACCCCGACCGTGACCTTTGACACCATCTACGGCACGGGCGGCGTTTACAAGGTCTTTGCCTGTATGATAACAAACGCAGACAGTGCAGACGATAACGGCTATTTCTTCAATTACACCGTTTCGAACTTTGACAGCAATTCTGACTTCCTTTCATGGATAGAGCAGATACGTCGCCGCTCGCTTTACATCACACCCGTTGATGTAGTCCCCGGTGATGAGATACTTACCCTTTCGACCTGCACATATGAAATCAAAGGCGTTGAGCTTCGCTGTGTAGTAGTCGCACGCAAGGTGCGCGAAGGCGAGGACACAAAGGTTAACACCACCGAAACCTCTTACAACAGCAAGGTTATCTATCCTGCTGTTTGGTACGAAAAGAAAGGCGGCGAAAAGCCTGTTTATGACGACGGTCTTACAACATGGCTGGCTCAGCCCAACTATGAAACCTTTGTGTCAGAAGTTGAGATAGAGGACAACACAGCAAGCGACACGTCTTCTTCGTCATCTTCTCAGGGTTCGAGCAGTGCCTCCTCCGCCGAATCGAGTTCGGCAACCTCTAGTTCGGCAACATCGAGCTCGGCAACTTCAAGCACTGCTTCTTCCGGTGCCGCGTCAAGCACAGCGACCTCATCGAGCTCAACTGCCACCTCAACGGCCACCTCGTCAACTGCTGCTTCAACTTCAAGCACAGCGACCGACAGTGCAGCATCTTCGGCCACCTCGTCGGCTGCCGCAGCCGACACAGCCTCTGCGGCCAGCAATGCGGCCGCTTCGACCTCAAGCACCGCAAACGCAACTTCACAAGCGGCGTCTTCGTCCGCTCCTGCACAGGAAACATCGAGCGGCTCCGCTTCAACAGCAGGCTAAATCGAGAAGATAGATTTATAATATGTACGGGGGAAAAACGTTGATAGAACTTATATATTACGCATCAGGCCGCAATGAATGGCTTGAAAAACAACTGGGCGAATGTGCTCAGGTCGGAATCTCCTCAGGCGAGGACAGAAAAAGCTTTTTGACCGCCCTTGCCGCCTCCATAAGCAAAAGCGATGTTTGCATCGCTGTCGGTCCTGTTACCACTCTGTCTAAGACACTGGCAAAAGGACTCGGTCTGCCGCTTGAGACAGTTGACTGGTCGCAGTTCGGCATATCGGGTGATGCAGAAGCGGCCTTGCCCGCAGGCGCCTTGCCGCTGACGGTAGAGGGAAGCGTATACGGTATGATATTAGAAAGCGGTCAGCAGTGCATAATCGCGCTCGACAACGACGAAAGCGCCGTTGAGCATTTGTTTAACACATATGTTCAGCCTTATATACAGGCGGTTTTTCAGCCTGAGGCTGAGACAGAGCCTGAGGCTGTCGCACAGGCGGCAGAGGCTGAGCGGATATCCGAGCCTGAACCCGAACCCGAGCGGATATCCGAGCCTGAACCGATATCGCAACACGATTATGCCGCCCAACCAGACATTAAACAAGCAGACGGTGAATATGATATTTTTGCAGATATGTCGGCTGACGACATAGATTTTTTAATGGATCAGCCGCCCAGACGCAGATGGGTGCCTGTTGTGTGCGTGATACTTGCGGTGCTTATTATTGCCGCCGGCTGTTACTGGTTTGTCATTCCTTACTTTGCCGGCAGCACGAACTATTACTCAAGCCTTATGGCTGAATACGGCGACGTCGGTGACACCGAACTGTTACCTGAGGATTTCAGCACCACACATCTTACACGCTTCGGTGCGCTTTATTTGCAAAACAGCGATATTATAGGCGTGGTAAAAGTCAACGGCATCGGTATAAATCTGCCTATTGTTTCAGCGGCGAGCAAAGAGGAAGGATTCTACACAAATCACCGCTATGACGGCAGATTTGATTTTGACGGAACACCGTATATTTCAGAAAAATACGACGAGAGCACCTCTCTGCCGAATATGGTCGTTTACGGCGGTGAGCTGTTTGCAAAGCTCGAACAGCTTACAGACCCGTCGACCGCCGAAAACATCAACAGCATTAAGACAGACTCTATCCTTTACGGCGAGGACGAGTGGGCGATATTCAGCGCCTTTGTGTGCGACTCGCTTGACAGCGAGTTTATAGATAACTTCTCTGATATGAACGTAGAAAACCGAATAAAGGCCGTCAAAAAAGCGCTGAGCTTGTCTGCTGTCGACTTTGGCTTTGCGCCTGAGGATTTCGACAACGTCGGCTTAGGCACCAACTTTGTCACACTTATCGGCGAAACATCGGATAACAATTACGTCGTTGTAATGGCGCGTATGACCTCGAATTCAGTCATTGAGATAGTTGAAGGGGAGGAGGACGCCGAGAACGCGACAAGCGAGTCCGCCGACACAAATTCAGACACCGTTTCGCAAGGTACGGCGTCATCAAATTAGGAGTGATACCGTGTCAGATGCAATTAAGCAATTTCTAGACGGAATATTTTCTAACGAGGCTGTTGTGTTTATACTGTCGCTTTTGCCCGTGTCGGAAATAAGGGGCGGTATGATCGCCGCAAGGCTGTATGATATGAACCTGTTGGTCGCGTTTTTGATAAGCTATATCGGAAATATGCTTCCGATACCGTTTTTGTTGCTTTTTCTTAAACACGTTTTCAAGCTGATGAGGAAGATACCTTTTCTGAAAAAGATAGTTGACTGGCTTGACCGTAAGGCCGAAAAAAACAGCAAAAAGCTGAGCCGCTATGAGCTTTTCGGTCTGTTTACTCTGGTTGCTATTCCGCTGCCCGGAACAGGTGCATGGACGGGTGCGCTGGTTGCAAACTTTCTCAATATGCGAATAAAACGTTCTCTGCCTGCAATAGCCGCCGGAGTGGCTGCGGCGGGACTGATAATGACCATTCTTCTCTACTTAATGCCCAGTCTGTTTGGCATATAACAGGAATAATTCACCTGTTAAGGTGAGAAAATAAATTTTAAATTAGTCAAGGAGGACTTAAAATGTCAAAGTACGCAGGAACACAAACCGAAAAGAATCTTATGGCCGCCTTTTCAGGCGAATCGGAGGCTCGCAACAAGTACACATATTTCGCATCCAAGGCGAAGAAAGAGGGCTATGAGCAGATAGCTGCCCTTTTCCTCAAGACTGCCGAAAATGAAAAAGAGCACGCAAAGCTTTGGTTTAAAGAGCTTGACGGGCTTCACGACACTGCAAAGAACCTTGAGGCGGCCGCCTCAGGCGAAAACTATGAGTGGACGGATATGTATGCCGGTTTTGCAGAAACCGCTGATAAAGAGGGCTTCCACGACCTCGCTGTTAAGTTCAGAATGGTCGCCGAAATCGAAAAGCACCACGAAGAGCGTTACCGCGCACTGTTAAACAATGTTAACATGAAGCAAGTCTTTGAAAAGAGCACCGTAAAAGTTTGGGAGTGCCGCAATTGCGGACACATCGTCGTTGGCACCGCCGCACCCGAGGTTTGCCCTGTATGTGCCCATCCTCAGGCATACTTCGAACTGAAAGAAGAAAACTATTAATCAATATTTAAAATCCCCCTGATACGGAAATCGTCCGTATCAGGGGGATCGTTTTATGGAGATAATTACTGTATTGGCGATATTGCTTTAACAGGACAGACCTCGGCGCATTTGTTGCAGCCGTTGCACTTTTCGCTGTCTATTTCAGCCAGAAAATCGGTCACGGTTATCGCGTGCTGAGGACATTCCTTAACACATTTGCTGCAGCCGATACAGCCTGCAGTGCAGTTTTTTCTTGTAACGGCGCCTTTATCGTTGCTTTTACAGGTAACTGCACTTTTTCCTACGGGTAAGATTTTAATAACCGCGTGGGGGCATACAGCGGCACACCTGCCGCAGGCTTTGCAAGCATCAGTGTCCACCTTTGCGACGCCGTTTACCAGCCTTATTGCGTTCTCTTCGCAGACAGCAACACAGTCGCCCAGACCGATACAGCCAAATCGACACGCCGACGGGCCGTTGTCCAGTTGAGCGGCGGCGGCGCAAGACCTAAGCCCCATATATTCGTATTTAGCCACAGCGCTGTCCTTATCGCCCTTGCAACGCACGACGGCGGCAGTTTTAACAAACTCGCCTGCACTGACACCTAGAATCTCGGCAATTTTCTTTGCTGTTTCAGGGCCGCCTGCACCGCACAAGGTCGTTTTTTCGCCCTTAACGACTGCCGCAGCGTAGCCTTCGCAACCGCTGTATCCGCATCCGCCGCAGTTTGCGCCCGGCAAGATCTCGACGACTTTTTCAATGTTCTCGTCTACCTCAACGGCAAACACTTTGCCCGCAACGGCAAGAATGATTCCGGCAAGGAGGCCTATGACCGAAACAATAATAACAGGTGTTAAAATTTCCATCATAAAAAACTCCCCCTTATGCAAAAATGTTCTCTACTACGCCGCCGAAGCCCAGAAACGACAGTGCCACGACCGATGCGGCAATGAGTGTTATAGGCAAGCCGCGCAGAGATTTCGGTATGTCGGCGGACTCCAACCGACCGCGAACGCCCGAAAACAACAGCATCGCAACCATAAAACCGATGCCGGCGCCCAGCGAATTTACAAGCGACGCACCAAAGCCGAGCGCGTCGGTTATGTTAAGCATAGTAACGCCCAAAACAGCGCAGTTAGTGGTTATGAGCGGAAGATAGATTCCCAGCGCATCGTAAAGCGGCGGCGAGAATTTCTTAATAAACATCTCGATAAGCTGGACAAGCGCCGCAATTACAAGGATAAACACTATGGTTTCCAGATACTCAAGTGAGTACGGCTTAAGCAAAAGGTGGTATATGGGCCACGTTGCGGCGGTGGCGATGACCATTACGAGTGTTACCGCAAGACTCATCGAAACGGCAGTATCTGTCTTTTTAGAAACGCCGAGGAACGGGCAAATACCCAAAAACTGAACTAAAACAAAGTTCTGCGTAAAGACGGCAGAAAAGAAGATTCTGAGCAGTTCTTTCACTGTTCATCTGCCCCCTTTCCCTCGCAAAGTCCACAGCCGGCACAGTTGCCGCACTCCTGCTTTACGGGTTGGTCAAGGCGCTTTGCCAGTTTGTTTGCAAGGGCTATCAGCACGCCGTAGACGAAAAAGCCGCCCGGCGGTAAAATAAGCAGAGTCATTCCAAAGCCGCCGGTTATGTCAAGCCCGAATATTGAGCCTGCGCCGATGATCTCACGTATCATACCCATCAGCACAAGCGCGGCCGTAAAGCCTATACCCATACCCAGAGCATCAAGCACCGATGCGCCGACGCTGTTTTTACGGGCGAACATCTCAGCTCTGCCCAAGATTATACAGTTAACAACGATAAGCGGAAGATAAATTCCCAGCGCATCATTTACAGCGGGCAAGAAGGCCTGACAAAGCATCTGAACCACCGTTACGAAGCCGGCGATTATAGTTATGTATGCAGGAATCCTGACCTTGTCGGGGATAACCTTGCGCAGCAGAGATATCGTTATGTTTGAGCCAAGCAAAACAAAGGTGGCGGCAAGCCCCATTCCAAGCCCGTTAGACGCCGCCGTCGTTACAGCAAGCGTCGGGCAAGTGCCGAGCACAAGCCTGAAAACAGGATTTTCCTTTACGATTCCGTTTTTCAAGGTGTCAAAGCCTTTCATTATTTGCCCGCCTCCTTTGCCCTTTGATAATCCCTGAGCGCTGCATTTACACTTTCCTTTACTGCGTCAGATGTGTAGGTCGCGCTTGTTATGGCAACGATGTCGCCGCCGTCTTTGGTAAAGGCGACCTCATTTTGCTGACCTTTAAACTGGTCGGTAAATTCGGGGTCCTTACAGTTTTGACCCAGACCGGGGGTCTCATCGTCGCAGGCCAGCACCGTTACACCCGCAACCTTTCCGTCAGGGTCGACTGCGGTCATAACCTTGACCTCGCCGCCGTAGCCTGTATCAGACGTTATGAAGATATACCCGCTTTCGCCTGCGCTGTACGCCGCAAGGCTTTCGCTGTCGGCAAAGGAAATCTCCTTAAACTCTGCATTGGGCAAAAGCTGTCGCATACTTTCCTGCGCCGCTTTGGCCTCGTTTTGTGCTATGGTTTCCTCAGTCAGCATATTGACACCGGCAACGGCAAGCGTGACCAAAAGACCGACAACCGTCAGCACCAAGGCCGATCTTATCATTGATTTCACTGTTTTGCCCCCTCCTTCCGAGCGCCGAAGGGGCGGCGGGTGAAAATGTTGTCTATATGCGGGACTAGTATATTCATAAGAATAATGGCAAAGCTTACGCCCTCGGTCATACTGCCGAAACGGCGGATAACTGCCGTTATAAGGCCGCACCCGACCGCAAACACTACCTGACCGCGCTTGGTCGACGGTGTCGTAACATAATCGGTAGCCATAAATATTGCACCAAGCAACAGTCCGCCCGATAAAAGCTGCTGTATCGGGTCTGCGCCGAACGCCCACATCATCAAAACCGTTGTTCCCACGAACACCGTCGGTATGAGCGGAGTTATTACCTTACGTAAAACAAGGTAGATACCGCCTGCTATAAGCGCCACAGCACAGGTTTCGCCAAGACAGCCGCCGCGCACGCCGAAAAGCATATCGACGGCGTTTAAGGATATCGTGGTGTCACTAAGCGGTGTCGGGCAGGTAGCCGCGTCGGCCGCCGTGTTGCCCAGCCAGTAAAACGGCGTCGGCCACATTGACATCATACCGGTAAAGCTCATCATAACGGCTATCCTTCCGGCAATTGCAGGGTTGACGAAGTTCATTCCCAAACCGCCGAAAAGCTGTTTTATAACAACGATGGCAATCACACTTCCCAGCGGCGCCATCCACAAGGCATGAACGGTGGCAGGCATATTCATTGCAACCAAAATGCCTGTCACGGCGGCAGAAAGGTCACCTACCGTGTTACTGCGTTTCATTATCCTGCGTGAAACATACTCGGATAAAACCGCAGCAAGTGTGCTGAGTATTATTATTGCAAGGCTGACAGGCCCAAAGATGACAACTGCTGCCACGCACGCAGGCATAAGCGCGATGATAACATCAAGCATTATTTTCTGCGTTGAAGCACTGCCGTGACAGTGCGGTGACGCTGAAACTATGAGGTTTTCCATTATTTTCGCCCCCTAACCTTTTGCTTAGCGAGCCGCATCGACTGAACGAGCGGTCGGCGCGCCGGACAACCGTAAGCGCAACAGCCGCACTCCATACAGCATAAGACGTTGAGTTTAACCAGTTTGTCTGTGTTGTCCGCCATCAGCGCCTGCTCTATCTGAACCGGCATAAGGTTCATCGGGCAGGTGTTTACACATCTGCCGCAGCGTATGCAGGCAGTTATCTCAGGCGGTGCGGCCATCTTTTCCCCAAAGGCCAGCACGGCGTTGCCTGCTTTCATTATGGGCAGAGCGTCGTCACTGATGGCGGTGCCCATCATCGGGCCACCCTGTATCAGCTTTTTAACGGGCTGTGAACAGCCGCCGCAAAACTCAATTATATCCTTTATCCTTGTCCCGATGGGGACTATAACGTTTTTCGGCTCTTTAACAGCGTCGCCTGCAACAGTTACGCGCTTTGATATCAGCGGCATACCCGTTTTAAAATACTTACCCAGAAACGAAACGCTGGTAATGTTCATTACTATGCATCCCACATCGGCAGGAAGGCCGCCGGCGGGAACGGTGCGTCCTGTTGCTGAGTATACCAGCACCTTTTCTGCGCCCTGCGGGTACGACGACGGCAGTTTCATCAGTTTTACCTTGTCGTCAACTCTGTCGTCCGCCGCAGCGATATTTGCAAGGACCTCGATCGCTTTTGGCTTGTTATCCTCGACGCAGATAATAACGTTTGACAGCTTCAGTTGTTTTGTCAGCATATAAACGCCGTCCATTATGGAATCGGCACACTCAAGGCACTCTCTGTAATCTGCGGTTATAAACGGCTCGCACTCAGCGGCGTTTATAACAAGGGTGTCTATCTGCTTGCCGCTCGGCTTGAGCTTAACGGCGGCGGGGAACCCCGCACCGCCCAGACCGACAAGCCCGCTGTCGTGTACTGCCTCGATAAATGCATCTGTGTCGCTTGCCTTGGGCACGCTTACGGGATATACCTCGCCGCTTTGGTCTGCCTCAATTGTTACGGCGGCGACGGTTCTGCCGTTTGGCAGGCTGATGGGTGCGATGTCCTTGACCGTTCCCGTTATGCTTGCGTGTATAGGTGCGCTCATCGGACTGTCAGAGTCGGCTATAAGCTGACCTGCCAGCACTCGGTCCCCTTTTTTCACCAATGGCTCACACGGTGCCCCGATGTGCATCAACAGCGGAATAACGACCTCGTCGGGAGTAAAATAAACGCTTTCAAGTTCAGCGGTTGATTTGCGGTGGTCCGGTCGTTGGCCACCGCGCGAACGCTTTACCGGCCTTAATATTTCGGTTATCTGCTTCATATATTCAACCTTCCTTCAATAGTTTGTTAACTGTTGGCGTTAATAGTTTTAACAAAAGACCCGTAACCGTTCCTGTCACCGTGCCGAGCAAAATCATAACAGGTGCGTAAAATCTTATCGAGCCGCCCACTGCAAAATATGCAACAGCAAGCTGGCCTATGTTGTGAAACGCCGCGCCGACTATACCGAGGCCGACATAACCGAAACCCTTGCCCTTAGCGCAAAGGTATATTGCAAGCGCTGACAGCACCCCTCCCGCAAGGCTCATCGCCGATGCGAGGACTCCTCTTGTAAACAGCGCAAACACAGCCTTGAAAACCGCCACCAATATTGCAGACGGCAGGCTGTATTCTGCGGCAAGAAACATCACTATCACGTTTGAAAAGCCGGCCTTAGTTCCTGCCGGCAATACGGGCAAAGCAGGCAGCATATTTTCAACCGCAGATATCGCGACCGCCGCCGCCGAAAACGCGGCAAGCAGGGTAATCCGCCTTGCGGAGAGCGTTTTTTTCATCGTGCCACCTCCGTCAATATGTAACGGCGTCGGAGCCGTGCGAATTTTCGCCCGATATCAAGACACTGACGCGGTTCGGTATGCATATCGCCGTGTCGCCCGACTGCGAAAGCTCACCTGCACTGACACAGATCTTGTCCTTGCAGGTAGACGCGGTTACCTTGGCACAGCCGTCTTCCACCGTAACCGTTACACCGTTCACCGTAACGCATTCTTCCTCGCTCAGCGGCAGTGAGCGCACCTTTTCACCGTTTACATATATCTCGGCATATCTGCCCTCGTTGTAAGGTGCAAGGGCAAAAATAAAACTTATCGCAACTGCCGCGACCGCAATCACGATGTCAAGGGGGCGAACGGTCTTTCTCATTCTTCCACCGCCTTGAAGATGTCTTTAAGTCCATCGGTCGCAACAACATCGCCGTTGTCAAAAATGAAGACCGCCTCTGCCTGATAAGCTTTAAGCAATTCAAGGCTTAAATCATACCCCACCGTAAAGCAGGCTGTCGAAAGGGCGTCTGACATAAGTCCGCTTTCACACACCACTGTCACCGATTTCAGACCGCTGCGGCAGGGGTAGCCGGTGATCGCGCTTATGATATGGTGGTATCTTACGCCGTTTTCTTCAAAGTAACGCTCACCGCTGCCTGATGTAGAAACAAAAACACCTGAATCGACCGAAAGGGTGCCCACCGAGGTGTTAACATCGTCTGCGGAGGCAACGGAAATCCTCCACTTGCTGCCGTCAGGCTTATCGCCGCAGGCGACCACACTGCCGCCGACAGAAACCACACCGCAGGCATCGTTTGATTTCATTATCTGATATGCTCTGTCACAGGCAAGACCCTTGCCCACCGAGCCAAAGTCCAACTGAGCCGAATCCGACAGCCTCACGCTGTCGCCGTCGACATACGCCTCGCCCTTACACAGGGCAAGCGCGTTTTTTATGCTTTCGCTGTCAGGCACCTCGGCATCTTCGGACGTAACGTCCCACAGCGCGCAAAGAGGCCTCATAAACAGACTGTACTCGCCGTTTGTTAAGTTGCAAAGCGGTGTTACTGAGTTGATTATCTCAGCAACGCTATCACTTTCAACCGTTTCGCCCTTGTTAAGCTTATCTACCGCAGAGCCGTCGACATTCCACGATATCTCGTTTTCAAGGTCTGATATCGCTGTGATTATCTCTCCCGACACATCGTCGCCGTAAAAGGTGAGCGTCAGGTTTGTGTCCATTGCAAATGAGTATTTTGTTTTAGGTTCAGCCGAACAGCCGCACAAAACGACCGCCACAGCAAGGCAAGCTATACATAAAACCCGTTTCAATCTTGATCACTCCGAAGTGTTACTGTAGCCCTTTTCCATATCCTCAAGCTGTTGGGAAAGTGTTTCCCACTCCTCCATCAGCGATTCCTGCCTGAGATTAAGCTCGGCAATTTTTTCGGTCAGCTCCATCGCCTTCTGATAGTTGGCCGAGGTCTCAGGCTCGTTTATGGCGGCGTTTGCCGCGTCTATCTCGCTGTCGATGCCGTCAAGCTCGCTTTCAACGGCGGCGATGCGGCTTTTTATCTTCCTGAGGGCAGACTGAAACTCCTTTTTCGCCTTGTACTGCGCGCCGCCTGCGCCAACCTGCTTTTTCACCGCAGGCTTGTCTTCCGCCCGCTGCCGCTTTTCAAGGTAGTAGGAGTAGTTGCCGTTGAATATTTCGATGCCGCCCGATTCCATAACGAATATCCTGTCTGCCAGACGGTCTATAAACCGTCGGTCGTGCGACACTATCAGCATCGTTCCAGTGTAATCGGCAAGCGCGTCCTCAAGCGCCTGACGGGAGTAGATGTCGAGGTGATTTGTCGGCTCGTCAAGCAATAACAGATTGTCACCCTCAAGCATCATTTTCAGTATCATCAGGCGAGCCCGTTCGCCGCCCGACATCTCGCCGACCTTTTTGAACACGTCGTCCTGTTTAAAAAGGAAAGAGGCCATCGCGCCCCTTATTTCGCTTTGTGTCTTGTCGGTAAAATCGTCCCACACCTCATCAAGGGCGGTCTTGCTTGCCGACAGGGTGCTCTGCGTCTGGTCAAAATAGCCTGCCCTGACGGCGGCGCCGAAGCGGAAGCCGTCGCCCTGATTTTTCAGTTGCTTTAACAGGGTGGTCTTTCCACAGCCGTTTGCACCCAGCAAGAATATCCGCTCGCCGCGTTTTACGGTGAAGTTAACGCCGCTGTAAAGCGTGGCGGAGCCGTAACTGAAAGATACGTTTTCTGCTGTTACGACGTCGTTTCCGCTGACAAGCTTAGGTTTAAAGGTAAAATGTATGCCCTCAAGCTCACTTTCAGGTGCAACAAGCCCCTCTTTAAGTTTGTCGACTACCTTTTGCTTTGAATCGGCGGTTTTTATGTTCTTTTCTCTGTTCCAGCGATGCTGCTGTTCAATGACCGCCTCCAGCCGCTCTATCTCGTCGAGGGTGTTTTTATAGTGGCGGCGCTCGATCTCGCGCTGCTCTTTTTTTAGCTCCAGATACTTTGTATACGACCCTTTGAAATCGGCAATGCGCCCATGCTCTATCTCAAGGGTGCGGGTGGTCACTGCGTCGAGAAAATAACGGTCGTGCGAAATTATTATCGCCGCACCGGAATATGATTTTAAAAAACCCTCAAGCCACTCCACCGACGGTATATCAAGGTGATTGGTCGGCTCGTCCAAAAGAAGCAAATCTGCGTTTGACAAAAGCAGTCTGGCAAGCGATATCTTCGAAAGCTGACCTCCGCTGAGACTGCTAAGCGGTAGGGAAAGGTGGTCCTCACTAAGACCCAGACCGAGCAGAGCACTGCGCGCCCTAGACCTGTATGTAAGCCCGCCGTTTTGCTCAAACCTCTCACGAAGCAGGTGCTGGCGCGAAATTATGTCACTGTCGCCCGAAGAGAGCAACGCCGTCAGTTTTTCAAGCTCTATCTCGTCCCTCATCAGGTCGGCAAACACCTCAAGCACCGCATCCATAGCAGTGCGCTCGCTGTCGGCGGAAACTATCTGCGCCATATAGCCTATGCGAAGACCTTTCTGCCTTACAAAACCGCCTGAATCGGGAGAAAGGCCGCCTGTTATAAGCTTGAACAGGGTCGTCTTTCCACATCCGTTTGCGCCGATAAGGCCTACCTTTTCGCCGTGTCGTATTTCAAAATCGGTCGGTGAGAAAAGTGTGCGCTCGCCAAAACCGAACGACACCGCTCGTGCCGCTATCAACGCCACCCGTCTCTCTCCCTTCAAAACATACTCTGTTCCGCTTTAGGATAGCATAAAATCGCCGTTTTTTCAATAGAAAATTATAGTTGACATAACAGAGATGGAGTATTATGATATTATACGGAAAAACTATCCGGTAGGTAAGGCTACCGCGTGGATATGGATTGCTGCCGTGAAGCAGTGGAGACACTGCCAACTGGTCAACAGGCTGTGTCGTATTAAGGCATAGTTTAACGCAATTTCACCGCCATGCGATGCTAAAGCTCACACGGTGGAAATGATAGTAATCATCATCCGCCGCAGTGTGCTGTACTGCGACGGATTTTTGTTTTTCTAATTTTCATAAAAGGATGTGACTGTATGGAAGCCGGCAGTACTCAGGGGCCCGCTGCGCTCAGTGAATATCGATTACCTTGCGGCTTTCATGCCGCCGACTGACTGTGCCTGTCGGGCCTCTTTATTATTAATTAAAAGGAGGCTATACCGATGGATCTTGAAATTGAAATGCTGATCTCGCTGATAGAGCAGAAGCAGTATCATCAGCTGCGAAGTGCACTTGCCGAAATGAATTACGCTGATATTGCTGTCATTTTTGAACAGCTGAGCGAAAAACACAGAGCGGTAGTTTTCAGACTGCTTTCAAAAGATCAGGCAGCTGAAACATTTGTTGAACTTGAATCTGACACCCAGTCAGACCTTATACGCTCGTTCAGCGACAACGAGCTTAAGGAAGTTATTGATGAACTTTACGTTGACGACGCCGTTGACATCATAGAGGAAATGCCCGCCAACGTGGTGCGCCGTATCCTCAATCAGACCGACGACGAAACGCGCCGCACCATAAACGAAATTCTGAAATATCCCGTTGACAGCGCGGGCAGTCTTATGACCGTTGAATACGTCGGCCTGCGCTCAGGGCTGACGGTTGCCGACGCCTTTTCAAACATACGAAGAACAGGCATCGACAAGGAGACGATATACAACTGCTACGTCATTGACGCCAACAGACACCTTGTAGGCGTTGTCACCGCCATGTCACTGATGCTGGCAGACAGCGAAGAAATAATCGACGAACTTATGGAGCCCGGCATAATTTCCGTCACCACCCTTGAGGATAAAGAGGACGTCGCAAAGAAATTCGCAAAGTACGACCTGCTCGCCATTCCCGTTGTGGACAGCGAAAACCGACTGGTAGGTATCGTCACCTTCGACGACGCTATCGACGTCATCGAAGAAGAGGCCACCGAGGATATGGAAAAAATGGCGGCCATCACGCCGACCGACAAGCCGTATCTTAAAACAGGCGTGTTTGAAACGTGGCGCGCGCGTATCCCTTGGTTGCTTTTGCTGATGGTGTCCGCCGCTTTCACAGGCGGAATAATCCAACGGTTTGAGACTGCGCTCGCCGCTCAGGTCGTGCTTACGGCGTACATTCCCATGCTTATGGACACGGGCGGAAACTCAGGCTCTCAGGCGTCTGTATCTATTATTCGCGGCCTCTCTCTGGGCGATATCGAGATGCGTGATATTTTCCGCATACTGTGGAAAGAACTGAGGGTATCCTTGCTTTGCGGTGTCACTCTGGCCGTCGGCAATTTTATAAAAATGATGCTTATTGACAGAGTCGTAAGCGGCGTAACACCGATGGTTGCGCTGGCCGTATGCATTACTATGGTGCTGACCGTCGTTTTTGCAAAGCTGGTCGGCTGCTCCCTGCCTATTTTTGCGAAGAGGATAGGCTTTGACCCTGCCGTTATGGCGGCGCCGTTTATCACGACCATCGTTGACGCATTGTCATTGCTTGTTTATTTCAACATTGCCTCATGGCTGTTGGGAATATAGTTTTGTAAGGTTAAATCGCAGAAAAGTCGCCTTTTCTGCGATTTTTTGTATTCATCATCATTTAAAACAGCAAGCAAAGGTCAGTAAAGGTCAAAAATATTTTTCAAATTATGTGCTAAACCCCTTGACAGAGCCAAATTTTAGTGATAAAGTATAAATTGTTAGCACTCGAAGCGATTGAGTGCTAATTCCAAAAAAGGAGGAAGGAAGCATGCAGCTGAGTCAGCGCAAAGAGGATATTCTTGTGACCATAATCAGGTCGTATATCCGCTCGGGCGAGCCTGTCGGTTCAAAGGCACTTTGCGAGGAGCTCAGGTCGGTCTCCAGCGCCACCATACGCAACGAGATGAGCGAGCTTAGTGAACTGGGATATCTTGACCAGCCGCACACCTCTGCCGGCCGTATCCCGACCGACCGTGCGTTCAGGCTGTATATTGACCGCCTGATGCCTCTGCGCTCACTTTCAGAAAAAGAGAAGCGAGCGCTTAATATGTTGCTTCCTGACGATGATATCTACGGCGAAAGAGGTCTGCGCCGGGCGCTGAAGTCGCTTGCAGACGCCACACATTGCGTGGCACTGCTGACGACCGAATCGGCGGGTATCCTCGTTCACAAGGTCGAACTGATACCGATGGGCCAGCACACGGCTCTGCTGGTTTTAGTTACGACCACCGGCTCTGTCCACAGCCGTATGCTCAGGTTTGCCTCACCGCTGACAGATGCGCTTATCAGGCGGTTTATAGGCGTCGTTGAGGATGGCCTTGTCGGCACAGAGGTGTCGGCAGTCCAGCCCGCAATGCTGCAGACACTGGTGGCAGGTGCAGGCGAATACGCACTTGAGCTTACACCGCTGTTATCGGCACTGACCGAGCTTATCCGTGAAACCGGCGAGTCAAAGCTTGAGCTTGCAGGGCAGTCAAATCTGCTGATGTACGGTGAGTTTTCACCGATGAGAGTCAGGGAGATACTGGATATGTTCACCCGTGACGAGATGCTGTCACTGCTTGATATGTGGCACCGCGACAGCGGCGTAATTTTAGGCGGCGACACCGCCTACCGCGCGCTTGAGAGTTCAAGCATTATCGTTTCACGGTATAAGACCGACGGCCGCTCAGGCTATATAGGCGTAATAGGGCCGCTGAGAATGGATTATGAGATAATGATACCCAGTATAAACTATCTTGCAGGAGAGCTGTGTATGCGCTCAGGCAAGAAGGACTTAACGAAAGGAATGACACCATGAGCCAAGAAGAAAAGGCAACCGTCACCGAAACTGCCGAAGAGCAGGCAGAAAAAGAGCAGACGGCAGAAAAGAAAACCAAAAAAACCGAAAAGAAAAAATCGGCTGAAGTCGAAAAACTGAAAGCAGAGCTTGACACAACAAAGGATATGCTTCTTCGCACGGCGGCGGAATACGATAATTTCAAGCGCCGCACCGAAAAAGAAAAAACCGACCTTGCTGAGTTCGTCAAGGCAAACACCGTCAAGCAGTTGCTGCCCGTTGCCGACAACATTCAGCGCGCGGCATCAAGCGACAATCAATCGCCCGACTACATCAAGGGGCTTGAGATGATAATAAAACAGCTGTCTGATTCGCTGGATAAAATAGGTCTTAAGGAAATCGACGCTGAGGGCAAGCCTTTCGACCCGAACGAGCACGAGGCGGTTATGCACATTGAAGACGAAAACTACGGCGAAAACACCGTCATTGAGGTACTGCAGACGGGTTACAAGCTGGGCAACACCGTTATCCGCCCCGCAATGGTAAAGGTAGCAAACTAACACAGGCAAAACTGCTTGCATTTAGTTTAAAATACAAAAAGATATATTTATAAATTCATTTGGAGGAATTAATTATGGGAAAAATCATTGGTATCGACCTTGGTACAACAAATTCGTGCGTTGCCGTTATTGAAGGCGGCGAGCCTGTTGTTATAGCTAATGCCGAGGGTATGCGCACAACACCGTCTGTTGTCGCGTTTTCAAAGACCGGCGAGAGAATGGTAGGTCAGGTGGCAAAGCGTCAGGCTATAACCAACCCCGACCGCACGATTGCTTCTATCAAGCGTGAGATGGGCACCGCCTACAAAGTATCCATCGACGGAAAGGATTACACTCCGCAGGAGATATCCGCCATTATTCTGCAAAAGCTTAAGGCAGACGCCGAGGCTTATCTCGGCGGCCCTGTAACCGAGGCTGTTATAACAGTTCCTGCCTACTTCACTGATGCTCAGCGTCAGGCTACTAAGGACGCAGGCAAAATTGCAGGCCTTGAGGTCAAGCGTATCATAAACGAGCCGACCGCAGCCGCTTTGGCATACGGCGTTGACAAGGAGACCGAGCAGAAGATCATGGTTTACGACCTCGGCGGCGGCACTTTCGACGTATCTATAATCGAAATGGGCGACGGTGTTCAGGAGGTTCTTGCCACCGCAGGTAACAACCGTCTGGGCGGCGACGACTTTGACCAGAGAATCATGAAATACATCTGCGACACCTTCAAGGCAGAAAGCGGCATAGACCTCAGCAACGACAAGATGGCCATGCAGCGTGTTAAGGAAGCCGCAGAAAAGGCCAAGATCGACCTTTCGGGTATGACCACCGCCGACATCAATCTGCCGTTCATCACTGCTGATGCAACCGGACCCAAGCACTTTGAAACCACCATTTCCAGAGCAAAGTTCAACGAGCTTACAAGCGACCTCGTCGATATGACGATGGTGCCTGTACGTCAGGCTCTCGCTGACTCGGGCCTTTCTGCAAGCCAGATAAACAAGGTCCTTATGGTCGGCGGCTCTTCCCGTATCCCTGCCGTTCAGGAGGCTGTTAAGAACTTCATCGGTAAGGACCCGTTCAAGGGCATCAACCCTGACGAATGTGTTGCGGTAGGCGCAGCAATTCAGGGCGGCGTTCTCGGCGGCGACGTCAAGGGCTTGCTTTTGTTGGACGTAACACCGCTTTCACTGGGCATCGAAACAATGGGCAACGTTTGCACCAAGGTTATTGAGCGCAACACAACTATCCCGACAAAGAAGAGTCAGGTCTTCTCGACCGCCGCAGACGGCCAGACCTCTGTTGAGGTTCACGTTCTTCAGG